>JABWAY010000285.1 GCA_013360825.1 Candidatus Brocadiia bacterium
GGACGGCCGAGCGCCCGGGGACGGTGGCGCTGCCCGCAGGAGGACTCCTTCGGCCGGGGACACGGGCGACGGACGCCCCCGGGACGACGCCGTACTTCTTCAAGCCGCCGTGGCAGCGGCGGGAAGAAGAACGCCTCGAGCCGGTCGAGGACCCACGAAAGGACTGCCCGCCGGAACTGAAGAAGGTGATCGAGGTGGGGTTGTTCTTCGAGGGGGCGGGTTTCGGAAACATGACCGAAAGGACCATCCACCATTTATCGCAACAGTATGCCGGGCGATCGAAGTACTTCATGACGGACGGATCGTTCATCAACGCTCACCGGAATCTCGCGGAAGCGAAGGAATACCTGTCGGAACTTCTCTGCGAGACGGCGATTCTCTCTGCGGACGGAAGCCGGCTGATCCTGTGCGGGGAACTGAAGATCGACCTGTTCGGGTACTCGCACGGGGCGATTGCGGCACTGTCGCTCGCGGACGACCTGCGGGACGACGGGATCGAGTGCGAGCGGACGAACGCAAATGGGGAATCGGTCACGCTGAGGCGACTGCCGATGCCGGTGAGATTCCTCGGGGTCATCGATCCGGTGGACACGGCGATCCACCACATCAACCCCGGAGAGGTGACCGAGAACGTGGAGAACTTCTTCGGGGCTTACGCGAGCGATTCGGTCGCTGAGAAGCCGTGGTTCATCGAGAACACTCACAAGACCGTCGACCTCAGCCCGAAGGCGGTAGACGCCAATGGGGATGTGTATCCGGGGTTGGATCATCAGGGAATTGGAAAACCGAGCAAGAGCGGGCTGAGAGTTCTTCAAGACATGTCCACAGCGTTCCGGGAGGTCGCAGGCGCGACCCCGTTTCGGTCATGAGACGTGACCCAAGGATGCACCTCTTCGTGCTCATGGCGTCCGTTTGCCTGCTGCCTGGCTGTTGGACGCCACGAGCGGGTGTGGAAGTGCACATTGAGAGAATTCCCAAGCACCACTGGTTCTACCTGGTCCAGGACCACAACGGTGAAGTGTCAGGCGTGCGCGACTACGGTTACAAGATGCACTACAGTCTCAGTGATGCTGCGCCTACCCATCAATGGCAAGAAGGAGAGACTGGCAGAGGAGTTCGAGAAGGGTGGAGGCCGCTTTGGGACCTCTACCATTGGGAGTTTGCAGACAGGTATGGCCTTCTCCTCCTGGACGACACGGGGCTGAAGGTGTGGTGGTTCACTGCAGCAGAACTGCCCGTGGAGAATCGTGACTGGTTGATGGGGGGTGGGCGTGTTCGATTTCGGCTGGACCCAGCGCGCGCAGAGAACGCGACCCGAAGCCAGGCGTTGGAGTGGGGCGTCTCAGAATGGTACTTCGACAACCCCGGTCCGCTCCGATGATGGGATCGGGACTCTGAGTCCTGTCCTTGCGGCGGTGCGCTGCTGCGCCGCAGACCACCGGAGCATCCGGCGAATGACCTTCGCGCAAAGCGCCCCTACACCATCTCCCGCGCCAGCCGCACCAGGAACCGCCATCCGGCGCTCGTCGCCAGCTTGCTCCTCCCCCACTGCCGTTCGTATTCGTGGCTCGGCACCTCCACGACCCGGAGCCCTTTCTTCAGGGCCTTCATGATCATCTCCTCCTCGACGTCGAAGTGATTCGCGTTGAGGTGGAGGTCGAGGAGGCGGGAGCGGAGGCCGGCGCGGAACCCGTTCTGGATGTCGGTGAGGCTTGCGCGCCAGCGGACGTTGACGATCCAGGTGGCGAAGTCGGAGCCCATCTGGCGGAGGAAGTGTTCGAAGTTCATGCGGAACTCGTCGGAGCCGCCGAGGGCGCGGGAGGCGACGACGAGGTCGGCCTTGCCGAGGGAGAGGGGGGCGAGGAGGTTCGGGATGTCGTGGGGTTCGTGGGAGCCGTCCGCGTCAAAAAAGACCACGACCTCCCCGGTCGCCTGCTCCAGCGCCGTCCGGATCCCGTCGCCTTTGCCGCGGCCGCCGTCGAGGACGACCCGCGCCCCTGCGGCGGCGGCGAGGTCGCGCGTGGCATCGGTGGAATGGCCGTCCACCACGAGAATCTCGTCCGCGTATGGCCGGACCTGCTCGACCACCTTCGCGATCCCCCCCGCTTCGTTCCGCGTCGGGAGCGCCACCGTCACGCGATAGCCGGGGGCGATCATGCCGGCACCCGCGTCGCCGTCAGCGACACGTACGCCCACGTCCCCCGGTCCGAGCCCTTCTCGAACGCCGCGATCACCCGGTCCATGACCCGCGCGAACAGGGCGGACCGGCCGAGCGAAGGAAAGCCGAACCGGTGGTGGAGGAGCGCCCGGTAGGCCAGGGTCGGCTCGCGCATTTCGAGCGCGACGGGGCCGACGGGGAGGCCGTGAAAGAGTGCGGCGAGGGAGTCGGGGGTCTGGGAGGCGATCTTCCGTTCGCACGGGTCGAGGGTGGCGAAGAGGCGGAGGATGGTGTTGCGGCCGTTGTCGTCGAGGATGCAGACTTTTCCGCCGGGGCGGCAGACGCGGACCATTTCGGCGACGACGGCGCGGGCGTCGTCGACGTGGTGGAGGAGGTCGCGTGCGAACACCGTGTCGAACGCCCCCTCGGCGAACGGGAGGCGGGCGGCGTCGGCCTGGGCGAACGGGCCGCGGGAGCGCGTCACGGCGGTCCGGAGGGAGGTGCGCGACAGGTCGATTCCGACCGCGTCGACGCCGCGGACCACGAGGTTGTTCCCCTCTCCGCACCCGACCTCGAGGATCCGGCCGGTGAGCGGAAGTCCGCCGAGAATCGAGGTCTCACGGCGGCGCATGTAGGGATTGGTGGTGAGCCAGTGAAAGCGCATGGGGGCGGGGATTATGCCAGCCGGGGCGGGCGGGAGGAAGCCCGTCCGTTCAGGATCGCCGGCGGGAGGCGGTCTTCGCCACCTGGGTGACGCGGTCCAGCGTCTTCTGGGTGTCCCTGCGGATCGTGAAGACACCCCCGACGCAGACCGCCGCCGAGATCAGCAGGGCCAGCGGCATCCAGAGGAAGGCCACCTCGAGGTTGGTGCGCTGGATCACCCGGCCGAACAGCATGGGGCTGATCGTGTCCCCGAGGGCGTGCATGCAGAAGATCGCCGTCGCGAACGCCATCGCCCGCGCATTCGGGGCCGAGATGTTGGCGATCGTCGCGTTCAGGGTCGGCGTGCACGACATGAAGAACATCACGCCGAAGAACAGTGCCGGGAGGTAGATCGCGGCGGAGTGGGACAGGATCGCCACCCAGAGGCAGAGCATCCCGCCCGTGAGCCCTCCGGCCGCGACGATCAGGTATCCCCCGGGGGTCCGCCGTGCGATCCGGTCGCCGAGCCAGCCTCCCAGGAGCGTCCCCAGAATCCCCGGGAGGATCAGGGTCCCCCCGATCATGATGTTCGCGTTCTCGTGGGGAACGTGCTTTACGTCCTCGAAAAACTGCGGCATCCAGTGGAGCAGCGGCACCGTCGCGAACGCGATCCCCGTCAGCGCGACCACCACCAGCAGGTAGGTCCGGTTCCGGAACAGCGCCAGCTGCTCCCGGATCGTCCCCTTCTTCGGCAGCGGTCCGTGCGCATCCAGATCCAGGTCCATCCGCCCCCGGGGCGGGTCGTGCAGGAACCACGCGACCGCCGCGATCAGGATCCCGGGAATCGCCAGCGCCAGAAACGTCCCGCGCCATCCGAAGTCCATCGTCGGCGTGAGCGGGATCCGCGGCAGCACCCCCCCGAGCACGAACCCGCACGCGCTTCCCAGCGGCACCCCCGTGTAGAACACGCTCATCGCCTTCCCGCGGGACTCGCGCGGGAAATAGTCCGCGATCAGCGTCGGGCCGATCGCCAGGTACCCCGCTTCCCCGATCCCGATGAAAATGCGCGCGAACACCAGGGACTTGTAGCCGATCGCCAGGCCGCTCGCCGCCGTCGCGAGGCTCCAGAGCAGGCAGCACGCCGCGACCAGCCGGGGGCGGGAGATCCGGTCCGCGAGATTCCCCACGACCGGCGCGCTGAACATGTACCCGAGCGTGAACACCGTCGCCAGGAACCCCTGCTGCGTGTACGCAAGCCCGAGGTCCGCCGCGACCGGGCGCAGGACCGCGGACAGGACGTAGCGGTCCGCATAGTTCAGGAAATTGATGAACAGCAGGATGCCGAGGACGACCCAGGGGCGATTCATCGCGGTCGGCCGTGGATCATGGAAGCGGGATCAGCATGGGGGCGGGGAGTCTACGACCGCTCCCCCGCCGCCGCAAGACGACCCCGCAAGGCGCCGGGGGGTCCGATCCGATAGAGTGGGTAGATGCGCTTCTCCGCCGCCCTCCCGCTGGTCGCCCTCGCCGCGCTCGCGGTCGGCGGGATCACGGCCGCGGCTGCGCGGCTGGCGGCCGGGCGCGAGGCGGAGCGGTCGCGGACGCTGGTGGACCTGGCGTTCGAGCGGGTCGATCACACGGTGACGCTTCCGCCCGACCACAATGCGCGGGCGACGTACGGGGTGGAGGCGGTGTTCCGGGTGCGGGAGGCGGACGGGGATCTGGCTCGGCGGCTGGTGGACTTTCATCGGCCGAAGGTCCGCCAGGCGATCCAGGAGGAGCTGGCGCGCGTCCACTACACGAACCTGAGGAGCGGCGATGCGCAGGGGCCGCTGGCGGCCCGGCTGCGGGAGAGGGTGAACGAAGCGCTCGGGGCGCCGGTCGTGGTGGAGGTGGCGTTCGCGAACGCGCTGAGGTAGAGGCGGGGCGCGCGGGATGGAGTGTCATTGACCCGGGGCGTCCGCTGCGCTACAAAGTAGAGCATGCGGCTTGAACGGCTCCATGAGAGCGGCGTGCGTATCCTCGAGGACGACGAGGTCTACCTGGACCTGTCGGAGGAGCAGTACGAGGACATTTTCTACGCCATCCCGCTCGACAGTCCGAACATGTTCATGCTCCTGAACGGCACGGTGCTGACCGAGGCGGATGACCGGGCGATCCTGACCTTCCTCTGCGAGGCGAACGGCGGGGTCGATCCTGCGATGGTGATCCTGCAGGAGCTGGTGAAGAAGCTGAAGCCGCTGAAGGAGGAGGGCGGGGAGCCCGAGAAGCCGGCGTCGACGCCGCCGCAGGTCTCGAGGCCGATTTCGGACGCGAAGAGCAACCCGCCGAAGGTCGCGGAGTCCGAGCCGGTGCCGGTCTCGACGGTCCAGGAGGGGGAGGACGAGCCGGAGTCGGTCTCGATCGAGACGGTGCAGTCGGCGCCGGCGGGGAAGGAAGAGGAGCCGTTCGAGATCGTCGTCCACACCCGGCCGCAGGCTCCCGACCCGTATGCGGACCTGCGCAAGGAGGATCCGCCGGCTCCGGTCGAGTACGAGGAGATTCAGGTCAAGCCCGAGGGCGCGCCTGCGGGAGCCTCCCGTCCCAGGGACCCGAACCGGCCCTCGACGCAGGTCTTCTCGAAGAAGAAGTCCGTGCCCGTCGAAATCGCGCTTCAGCCCGACGGGCGGCGCGTGCGGATCACGGTCGGGTCGAAGGCGCTGGATCTGGGCGTGGTGCGGTACGAGGACATGTATTTCGCGATGCCCGGGGACAATTCGAGCCTGTTCCGGCTGGTGAACGACACGATTCTGAGCCGGCCGGAGGAGCGGGACGCGTTCCGGGACATGCTGGGGCTCCTGGGCGGCGTGGATTCCGGGATGACGGCGATCCAGAATGCGGTGCTGAAGGTCGAGCCGCCGCCGAAGAAGCCGAAGACGCAGCCGCCGTCGCTGAAGGTGGCGTCGACGCCGGCGTCCCGGCCGCCGCTGGCGGCTCCGAAGCCGTCGACGGTGGCTCCGGTGGGGTCGGGGGCGAAGCCGCCGACGGTGGCCCCGGTGGGGTCGGGGGCGAAGCCGCCGACGCTCGTCCCGGGCGGGCCTGCTGCGAAGCCGCCGACGGTGGTGCCGGGCGGGGTGAAGCCCGCGGCCGCGGCGGGTCCGGG
>JABWAY010000286.1 GCA_013360825.1 Candidatus Brocadiia bacterium
CGGGCGGCGTCGATCCCGGCTTTCGCCGCCGCCGTGATCAGCGCCCCCTCGGTAGGGTCGCCGAGAATCCGCCAGCGCGGGGCGCCTTCTTCCGGCGCGGACAGGGTGGCGTCGTTGCAGAGCACGGCGGCCTCCAGAAGACGCCGCAGTCCTTCGCTCCGCTCCGCCGTCACCACCGTCCCGCCCTGCCGGAAGTCGCCCTTCGGCTCGTATCCCGTGCCGCCGACCTCGATCAGCGGCTCTCCGGGGAGGTAGATCGCGGTCACGGTCATCTCGTTCTTCGTCAGCGTCCCGGTTTTGTCGCTGCAGATGAGGGTGGTGGAGCCGAGGGTCTCCACGGCGGAGAGGCGGCGCACGATGGCGCGCCGGCGGGCCATCCGCTGGACGCCCACGGCGAGCGCGATGGTCATGGCGACGGGGAGCCCCTCCGGGACCATCGAGACCATCTGGCTGATCGCGATCATGAAAATCTGTGCGAACGACTGCCCCTGGAGATGCCCGAGTCCGAGCACTCCGAGGAAGACAACGATCGCCGCGATCACGAGCGTCCGGCCGAACTGGGCGACGCGGAGTTCGAGCGGGGTCTTCTTTCCCTCCGTCGATTCGGCCATGGCCGCGATCCGCCCGATCTCGGAATGCTGTCCCGTCGCGACGACCGCCGCCAGCGCACGGCCGGCGGTCGCATGCGTGCCGGCGTAGACCATGTTCCGGCGGTCCGCGAGGACCGTCTCCGCGCCGAGCGGGGCGGGGTCCTTGGCGACGGGGAGCGACTCCCCCGTGAGCGCGGCCTCCGCCGTCTGGAACTGCGCGCACTCGAGCAGCCGGGCGTCCGAACCGACCGCGTCCCCGGCGGCGAGCACGAGGATGTCCCCGGGAACCAGGTCCCCCGCTTCCACAACCTCCTCCCGGCCGGACCGGACGACCCTGGACTTCAGGCCCGCAAGCTGCCGGAGCGCGGCGAGGGAGCGTTCTGCGCGGCCTTCCTGGAGGGCGCCGATGATGGCGTTCACGAAGACGACGACGAGGATGACGGCGGCATCCTTGCGTTCGCCGATGAAGAACGCAACCGCGGCAGCGGCGAAAAGAAGGTAGATGAGCGGGCTCTGGAACTGGGAGGCGAAGACGAGGACGAGGGAACGGCCGCGTCGATGGGGGAGGGAGTTCGGGCCGTGGCGGCGGCGGCGAAGGAGAACCTCTTCGCGGGAGAGTCCGGTCCGCGGTTCGGTTCCGAGGGACGTGCGCACCGCTTCCGCGGCGAGCGCGTGCCACGCGGGTGAAGAGGGAGTGGTCTCGTTCGACGGCATGGACTCAGGACCTCGGGGGTGTGGCGATCAGCAGATCCGGGGGAGCTGCTCCCCGGCGAGCATGTCGAGCGCCCGCTCGGCGCCCATCGGGATCCGGAGGGTGACGGTGCCGTGTCCGGCGCGGGTCATCGTGCCGATCCGGGAGGCGCCGGCGGTGGCGGGGCAGGACCGGAGCGCCGCGAGGGCGCGGTCGGCGTCTTTCTCCGCGACCCAGGCGGCAAAGCGGCCCTCGTTGGCGAGGTGGAGCGGGTCGAATCCGAGGAGTTCGCAGGCGGAGCGGACGGGATCGGAGACGGGGATCGCGCCTTCGTCCAGGCGGGCGTCGATGCGGCAGAACTCGGCGATCTCGATCGCGGCGGCGGCGAGACCGCCGCGGGTGAGGTCCCTCAGGCAGTGAACTTCGGCGCCCGAGGCGAGGAGGGCGCGGACCGGTTCCGCGAGCGGAGCGGAGTCGCTTTCGACCTCCGACTCCATCGCGAGCTCCGAGCGGGCGGCGAGGATGGCGACGCCGTGGCGCCCCAGGTCCCCGGAGAGAAGGATCGCATCGCCGGCCCGGACCGAGCCGGGCCGGATCGCCAGCTCGTGGTCGATGGCGCCGATCCCCGCGGTGCAGATGTACACGCCGTCGCCCTTCCCCCTCTCCACGACCTTGGTGTCCCCCGTGACGATCGCCACCCCGGCCCGCGCGGCGGCGGCGGCCATGGAGCGCACGACCCTGCGAAGCGTTTCGAGCGGGAGCCCCTCTTCGAGGATGAACCCTGCGGAGAGGGACGTCGGGGTGGCGCCGCACATGGCGAGATCGTTGACGGTGCCGTGGACGGCGAGGGATCCGATGTCGCCGCCGGGGAAGAAGAGTGGGCGGACGACGTAGGAGTCGGTGGTGAAGGCGAGGCGGCGGGCGGGGGAGGGGAACGCGGCGCCGTCATGCGCGGCGGCGAGGAGCGGGTTGTCGAAGGCGGGGAGGAAGACGGTGCGGAGGAGGGTGTTCATCAGGCGGCCGCCGCCGCCGTGGGCCATCTGGACGAGGTCGCCCGGCGGCGCGGGGAGGGGGCAGGAGATGGAGGTTTCGGTCATGGTGCCCCCGCCGGCGCGGTCCGCCGGTGGCGGTAGTACGCGGCGCAGGCGCCCTCGGCCGAGACCATCGTGGCGCCGAGCGGGCGCTCCGGCGTGCACCGGGTTCCGAAGGCAGGGCACTCGAGCGGGGTCCGGAGTCCCTGGAGGACGAGGCCGCTGATGCACTCGGGGGGTTCTTCGGTGCGGATCGAGGCGACGTCGAACCGCGACTCGGCGTCGAATCGTGCGAAGCGCGGGCGGAGGCCGAGGCCGCTGGCGGGGATCTCGCCGATGCCGCGCCATTTGCGGGGGATGACCTCGAAGACGTCCTCGACGAGCGTCCGGGCGGGGAGGTTCCCGTCGCGGCGGACGGAGCGGCTGTACTGGTTTTCGACGACGGCACGGCCTTCCTCGAGCTGGGTGACGCACAGGAGGACCCCCTGGAGGATGTCGAGGGGTTCGAAGCCGGTGACGACGATCGGGACGTTGTAGCGCGCGGCGATCGGCTCGTACTCGGTGAAGCCCATCACGGTGCAGACATGTCCCGCGGCCAGGAATCCCTGCACCTGGTTGGTGGGGGAGCCCATGATCGCCTCGATCGCCGGCGGGACGAGGACGTGGGAGACGAGGAGGGAGAAGTTGGAGACGCCGTCGCGTTCCGCCGTGGCGACGGCGAGCGCGGTGGCGGGGGCGGTCGTTTCGAAACCGACGCCGAAGAAGACGGTCTGTCGCGAGGGGTTCTCCTGCGCGATCCGAACGGCGTCGAGGGGGGAGAGGACGATGCGGACATCGGCGCCCGCGGCTCTGGCGCCGAGGAGGTCGCCGCGCGTTCCCGGAACGCGGAGCATGTCGCCGAAGGAGACAAAAATGACACCCGGCAGGGCGGCGATGGCGAGGGCGCGGTCGATCAGTTCGAGCGGGGTGACGCAGACCGGACATCCCGGTCCGTGGAGCAGGGTCACGCCGGCGGGGAGCATGCCGTCGAGGCCGAAACGGACGATGGTGTTCGTCTGCCCTCCGCAGACTTCCATCAGCTTCCAGGGGCGCGTGACGACTTTCTCGATGGCACGGGCCAGTCCGCGCGCGGCCGCGGGGTCGCGATACTCGTCGATGTACTTCATGCCCCCTCCTCCAGCTCGCCGGCTTCCCGGAGGTACTCAAAGACGCGGCCCGCCTCCTGCTCATCGATCTGCGTGATGGCCACGCCGACGTGCACGAGGACCCAGTCGCCGACGCCGGCTTCGGGAACAAACGAGAGATTCGCTTCACGCACCGTGCCGCCGAAGTCGACGCGGCCGTGCCGGGCGAGCGGGCCGTCACCCGAGACGCTCAGGACCTTTCCGGGCACTGACAGGCACATCGGTCACCTCCCGGCCGCGAGGGCCTGCCCGAGGGCGAGGCCGCCGTCATTCGGCGGAACCCGCTGATGGCGGAAGACGCGAAACCCTTCGTTCTCCAGCATCCCGACCGCGCGGCCGGTCAGGACGCCGTTCTGGAAGCACCCGCCGCTCAGCACGACGCTCTGCAGTCCGGTGCGTCGCGCGACGGCGGCGATGCCGTCCACCAGCGCATTGTGAAACCGGGCTGCGAGCACCGCAACAGGAAGCGGCGCGCGCAGGTCGTCGAGGAGGGCCCGGAGGAGCGGTTCCCAGTCGAGGATGGGTCCGTCGAGGGGAAGGGGCCATGCATCGCCGGTCTCCGATTCCTCCGCCGCGAATTCCAGCTCCATCGCGGCCTGCCCTTCATAGGCGGCCCTCGACCGCAGGCCGGCGAGCGCGGCGACGGCGTCGAAGACGCGGCCGGCGCTCGAGGTGCGCGGGGTGTTCACGCGGGCGCCGAGCATGCCGAGAAGCGTGGCGAGTTCGGCGGGGGAGAAGAGCCGTGCGACCTCCGGCGGGAGGTCCGGCCCGAAGATTTCGAATGCCATCCCGAGGGCAGCGCGGCGGGGTTCGCGCGCGGCGCGGTCGCCGCCGGGGAGGGGGAAGGTTCGGAGGTGGGCGACGCGCTCCCAGGCGTTTCCGTCGACGCGGAGGAACTCTCCGCCCCACACGGTTCCATCCGGGCCCGCGCCGGCGCCGTCCCAGGCCACGCCGAGGACCGGGCCGGGGGCATCGTTTTCCGCCAGGCAGGAGAGGACATGGGCATGGTGGTGCTGCACCGGGACGACGGGAATGCCGAGGGAGCCGGCCCAGGCGGTCGAGGCATAGCCGGCATGGGCGTCGCAGGCCGCCTTCCGGGGAAGAAATCCGAACAGCCGCCCGAGGGAATCGGCGGTCCGGGCGAGCGTCTCTCGCGCCGCCACCGTATCGAGATCCCCGATGTGCTGGGAGAGGACGACGCCCCCCGAGGTGGCGATCCCGACCGTGTTCTTGCCCTGCCCCCCTGCCGCGATCACCGGCTCCAGCGGCTCACCGACGAGGATCGGCATCGGCGCATAGCCTCGCGCCCGGCGGAGAAGCGTCGCCCGGCCGGCGATCACCCGCACGACTGAGTCGTCGACATGCCGCGCGATCGGCCGGTCATGCGCCAGGAATCCGTCCGCCACACCGCCGAGCCGGTCGAACGCTTCCTCGTTCCCGGTGCAGATCGGTTCCTCGGAGAGATTTCCGCTCGTGGCCACCACCGGGAACCCCAGGTCCCGCAGGAGGAGGTGGTGAAGCGGCGTCGTGGGGAGAAGGACCCCCAGGAGCGGCGTGCCGGGGGCGACCCCGGCGCAGACCCCCTCGCCCCGCCGGCGGAGGAGGACGATCGGCGATTCGGGGGAGTCGAGCAGCGCCTCCTCGGCCGGCGTGGTCCGGCAGAGGGCGCGCGCGCTTTCCAGCGTGGCGGTCATGACCGCGAACGGTTTCTCCTCGCGTCCCTTGCGTTCCCGGAGCCTGGCGACGGCGCGGGGGTCGCGGGCGTCGCAGATCAGCTGGAAGCCGCCGAGCCCCTTGAGGGCAAGGATTCCGCCGGCTGCGATGCGGGCGGCGGCGGCGCGGAGCGCGTCGTCTCCGGTCGCGCGGAGGGCG
>JABWAY010000287.1 GCA_013360825.1 Candidatus Brocadiia bacterium
GACCGCGCGCTCAAACACCAAACGGCCACCGCTTCAAGGTGCCCGCGTGATCGCCCCGAACGGCGGCGCGCAGGGGGGTGCAACCACGGTCATGCACCCACGGTCGCCCGGTTGCTTGCGCCCCATTCTGCACCGTGCTACGTTCTGCCCCCCACTCCCAGGGAGACCCGCCATGGGCCGGAACATCTACATCACCGCCACGCGCCCGAACGAGGGCAAGACCGCGATCACGCTCGGCCTGACCGCGGGGTTCGTGAAGAAAGGGAAGCGGATCGGGTTCATCAAGCCGGTCGGGCAGGCGGACATCGATGCCGGGAACAAGCGCGCGATCGACGAGGACACGCTCCTGATCGAACGCGCCTGCCGGGTCCACTGCAACATCGAAGACATGAACCCGGTGACGCTCCGTCCCGGGTTCCCCGAGGGGCTGACGACGGCCTCCGGAAAGCAGGCGCTGATCGACCGGGTGAGACGCGCCTACGACCGGGTGGCGCAGGACAAGGAGTTCGTGGTCATCGAGGGGACCGGGCACGCGGCGGTCGGGGTGTCGTGGGGGATCTCCAACGCCGAGATGGCGAAGCTCCTGAATGCGAAGGTGCTGCTGGTGTCCAGCGGCGGCGTCGGCCAGCCGATCGACGACATCCTGCTGAACAAGCGCTACTTCGAAGCGGAGGGAGTCGGGCTCCTGGGCGTGGTGATCAACAAGGTCTACCCGGGCGAAATGGAAAAGATCGACAAGGTCGCGCGCCGGATCCTGGACCAGCATGGCGTGGCTCTTCTCGGCGCCATTCCCTACGAGAAAGACCTCTACACGCCGACGGTCCTGCAGGTTCTCGAGGACCTGCGGGGGGACCTGCTCAACGGGGAGTCCGCGCTGAATTCGCGGATCGGCAAGGTGCTGGTGGGGGCGATGACGCCGCACAACGCGATGGAGAATTTCGAAGGATCCTGCCTGCTGATCACCCCGGGGGACCGGGAGGACATGGTGCTCGCCGCGCTGTCCACCTCGGTGGTCGATCCCCGGAAATCGTTCCACCTCGCCGGGCTGGTGCTGACCGGCGACATCTACCCGCGCAAGAACATCCTCGAGCTGATCCGGCGCACGAGCGTGCCGGTGATGGTGGTGAAGAGCGACTCCTACGCGACGGCGAGCCGGGTGAACTCGCTCGTCGTGAAGATTTCGCCGTGGGACGGGGCGAAGACGAACCACATCATCGATCTGGTGGGGAAGTATGTGAACGTGGACGACGTGCTGAAGCGGCTGTCGGGCGAGGGGGACACGAAGCGGAGGGCGAAGGGTGCGGAAGCCCGCAAGGAAAGCTAAGCCGGTGGTGGAGGTCGGGGTCAGCGGTGCCTGCGGCCGGATGGGCGAGCGGATTCTCGCGATCCTGGCGGGCGAGGGCGGGGCGCGCCTCGCGGCCGCGGTGGAGCGCGAGGGGCACCCGGGGCTCGGGCGCGATGTCGGGGAGGCGCTCGGGAGGCCGGCGTGCGGGGTGGGGCTGGAGCCGCGGCTGACGAAGAAGGTCGACGTGCTGATCGATTTCAGCGCGCTCGAGGCGACGCCGAAGCGGCTGGCGGAGTGCGTGAAGCTGGGCGTGCCGATCCTGGTCTGCACCACGGGGCTGCCGGCGGCCACGATCGCCGCGCTGCGCGCCGCTTCGAAGAAGATCCCCGTCTGCGTCGCCTCCAACGTTTCGATCGGGGCGAACCTGCTGTTCCGGCTGGCGGCGGAGGCGGCGTCGGTCCTGGGCGAGGGGTATGACGTGGAGATCGTGGAGGCGCATCACGGGATGAAGAAGGACGCTCCCTCCGGGACGGCGCTGACGCTGGCGCAGCGGGTCGCGGGTGCGCTGGGGCGGGACCTGGAGGCGGAGCGGCGGGACGGGCGGCGCGGGAATGTGGGCGCGCGGACGTCGAGGGAGATCGGGATTCACGCGGTGCGCGGCGGGGACATCGTGGGGGAGCACACGATCTACTTTGCCGGCCAGGGGGAGAGGATCGAGATCACTCACCGCGCGTCCACGCGCGACACATTTGCGCGGGGGGCGGTGAGGGCGGCGGCGTGGCTGGCGGGGGCGAAGCCGGGGCTTTACGGCATTGAGGAAGTGCTGGGGATGGGGCGCTGAGCGCTACTTGATCTTGTCTTCCATGGTCCGGCCGGGCTTGAAGGTGACGACGCGCTTTTCGCCGACGAAGACTTCTTCGCCTGTGCGCGGGTTTCTGGCCTTGCGGGGCTTGCGGATTTTGACTTCGAAGACGCCGAAGTTCCTGAGTTCGATGCGCTGATTGGCGACCAGGGTCTCGACGATGGCATCGAAGGTTCCCTGGACGACTTTTTTAGCATCGACCTGGGAGAGGCCGAATCGTTCGGCGAGCGTCTTGACGATGTCTTTCTTCGTCACAGGGATCTCCTCGGCAAGTTACGGACGCAGGCGTGTTCTAAGCCTGAGGCCATAAACGATTTAAGACGACCCCAACAACATAAGCCCGCGGTGATCCCGAAGTCAAGCCCGATCCGCGCCCAATCCGCGCGCAAGTCCTTTTCCCGGAGCGCCTTGAGTGAACGCCGGGAGAGAGTTCCCGCGCGCACGTTCCGCCCCTATCATGCGGCCATGAGCACCGCCGCCTCTCCCATCCGATTGCGCCTGAAGGGATTGCATTGTGCCAGCTGCGTCGGGCGCGTTGAAACCGCCCTGAGGGGCCTGTCGGGCGTCACGCGGGCGGAGGTCAGCCTCGCGACGGAACAGGCGCGGGTGGAAGCCCCCGGAGTCCCGGTCGCCGCCCTCATCCAGGCCGTCCGACAGGCCGGGTACGACGCGGAGGCCGCCTCGAGCGCCGCCGCGCAGGAGGACACCTCCGACTGGCGCCTCCCCGTCGCCGTCGTCGGCGCTCTGGCGCTGATGGTGCTCTCCATGGATGACCTGATCCTCGGGCACGGGAATCACATGGTCCCCGATCCGCCGCTCCGCTGGATCCTGCTCGCCCTCGCCACGCCGGTCCAGCTCCTCTGCGGCTGGCCCTTTCTCCGGGGCGCCCTCGCGTCCGCCCGACGGCTGGCGGCGGACATGAACACGCTGGTCGCCGTCGGAACCTGGGCGGCCTACGGCGTCTCGGTCGCGGCCGTCTTCGGCGGCGGCCACGACGTCTACTTCGAAAGCTCCGCGACGATCATCGCGCTGATCCTCCTCGGCCGGTCGCTGGAACTGCGCGCCCGCCGGAGCGCGGGGGACGCCGTCCGCCGCCTGATGGCCCTCCGGCCCGCCGCCGCCCACCGTGTCCGCGACGGCGTCGAGTCCGACGTGCCGGTCGAGCAGGTGGTTCCCGGGGACCTGCTGCGCATCCGGCCGGGAGAACGGGTCCCGGCCGACGGAGAGATCGTCGAGGGTGAGAGCGACCTCGACGAGTCGATGGTGACCGGCGAGTCGATGCCCGTCCCGCGCGGTCCCGGCGGCCCGGTCACCGGGGGGACCGTCAACCGGACCGGGGCGCTCCTCGTCCGCGCCGCGCGCGTCGGTGACGATGCGCTCCTGGCGCAGATCGTGCGGGCGGTCGAGGAAGCGCAGTCGCGAAAGGCACCCGTGGAGCGGCTGGCCGACCGGGTGGCGGGGGTCTTCGTGCCGATCGTGATCGGAATCGCGGCCCTGACCTTCGGCGGATGGTGGCTCGCCACCGGCCAGGCCGGGGCCGGCTTCCTTCCCGCGGTGGCCGTGCTCGTCATCGCCTGCCCGTGCGCCCTCGGACTGGCGACGCCGACCGCGGTGATGGCGGGGGTCGGCCGCGGGGCGGAAAAAGGAATCCTGATCCGGGGCGGGGAGGCGCTGGAGGTCGCGCACCGGCTGCGGACCGTGGCGTTCGACAAGACCGGAACGGTGACGGAGGGGAAGCCGGCGGTGGTGGACGAGCTTGTCCTGCACCCGGATCTGCGCGCGCTGGCGGCGGCGGCGGAAAAGCGGAGCGAGCATCCCCTGGCGCGGGCGGTCGTCGCCCACGGGACGACCGGGGGCGCGGCGTCGCCGGAGCCGGAGGACTTCTTCGCATATCCCGGATCCGGGGTCGAGGCGACGGTCCAGGGGCGGACCGTCCTCGTCGGGTCGCACGAGTTCCTCAACGGGCGCGGAGTCGACACGGCCCCCACCGCCGTCTTCACCGACCGCAACCGCTCGGCCGCCCGCTCTCGAAGGAGGCGGCCGCGCGGATGAATCCCCCCCACCCCGACGCCTCGCGGCAATACGGGAATTTCGCGAAACCGGAGGGCGGCTTCGGTCCCGAGATCGGACTGGCACGCGCCCTCGCCGCGAAGGAATCCCGCCCCCTCGCGATCCTCAAGGTCGCCTTCAGCGGCACCTCGGTGGCGAAGGACTGGGGTCCGGCCCTGACCGGACCACAAGGCGCCTGCTACCGCGCCCTCCTCGCCGAATTCCAAGCGGCCGCGGCGGCGGCCCGGGAAACCGGCGTCTCCCTCCGGCCCCGCGCCCTCGTCTGGGTGCAGGGCGAGAGCGACGCCAGCGCGGAGGCCGCTCCGAAATACGAGGAGGATCTCGCGGCGATGCTCGGTCGATTGCGGGAGGATCTCGGCGCTCCGGATCTGACGCTCCTCGTCGGGGTGAACACACGCTTCGGAAACGGGAAGAATCCCCACATGCCCGCGATCATCGCGGCGCAGAGGGCTCTCGACGCCCGCCTGCCGAAGTGCGCCTACGTCGATACCGCGGGCGCGGAGACGCTGCCGCCGAGCCACACGCATTTCACCTCGGCCGGCACCCTCGAGATCGGAAAACGATACGCGGAAGCGCTCCTCTCCGAGGAGTCTCGCGAGCCGTAGCGGTGAAGCCGCGGAACTTTTTGGCGCGGATCCGGTTTCACCCGGCATGAGCGCTCGATCTCTCCTTTGGTTCGCACTTCTCGCGATTTCCGCCGCCGGGGCCTCCCTACGGGCCCAAGCCCCCGGCTCCCCCTTCGACCGCTGGGACGCGAACGGCGACGGGCGGCTGGTCCGCGAGGAGCTGCCCGAGCCGCTCCGCCGGAACTTCGAACGCGTCGATGCGAACCGCGACGGATTCGTCTCCCGCGAGGAGGACGCCGCCGTCCGCCGCGACCGCCCCGGCGCGAACGGAAAAGGCAAGGGGGCGCAGGGCGCGGCGAGGCTCCCCGAGGGAGTGAGGAAGCTCGCCGATCTCGACTACGCCGGCACGGGCAATCCGCGCCACACCCTCGATCTGTATCTGCCGGAGAAACCCGCCGCGGAGGGGCCGCTTCCCGTCGTCGTCTTCATCCACGGCGGCGGCTGGCAGAACGGCGACAAGAACGGCGGCGGCGGGCGCGTCGCCCCGCTCGTGGCCACGGGCAGGTTCGCCGGCGCCTC
>JABWAY010000288.1 GCA_013360825.1 Candidatus Brocadiia bacterium
CCCGCGGCCGCCGCGTACCGCGCTGGACGCTGCTCCGGCGCCGCAGGTGATGCCGTCGCCGGCCCGGTCCGCCTGCCGATCTTCCCCGGGCAGGCCGTCTCCGCCGCCCTCCCCCTCCCCGCTCTCAATGCCCCTGCGGCCGCCATACACCGCCGCCCCCTTCACCCCGATCCCTCCCCGATCGACAAGGTCCCGATCGCCGCGTCGCTCTGACCCGGCCATCAGAGCGCCCCGCGGGGACGCTCCCTCTTTCACGGGACCCGCCGCCTGACCGGCGGCGATTCGGGAGATCCATCATGACGCGCCTGCGCGCTGCCGCTGCGCTGTCCCTGCTCCTCGCGGGACTCGCCCCGGCACACCACCCCAGCGGCGGATCGTCCGCCGCCGGGGGACAGCACACCCTCAATGCGGACGGTCCGCTCGCAGGGAAGATCTACCTCGGCAGCCGGGTCGAAGCGACCCGCTTCCGGGACATCAGCACGGAACGGCTGCGGAGGGAATCTGCCCGTGGGAAGGGACTTCACGGGATTCACTCGCATCTGTCGTTTTCGGTGGACGGTGAGGTCGGAATCACCGACTGGTTCTCGGCGGGGGTCTCGGTTCCGTGGGTGGTGACGAACAACCTCCGGTCGATGCACAGCACCTCCGCGCACGGCGGCGCCGCCGGCGGCCATGCGCTGGTGGAGGAATCGGGGCTGATCGTGTCGCACCACACGGCCGGGCCGACGATGGTCGAGGACCTGTCGGAGTCGGAAGCGGACATCGACGGGCTCGGGGACATCCTGCTCTGGGCGCAGGCGACGGTCCGCGCGGGGGATGTCCGCATCGGCTTCCGGGCCGGCGTGGAGGTGCCGGTTGGCGAAACCGACGAGAAGGACGACCGGGGCGGCGAGATCGACATGTCACACCAGCCGGGGAGCGGGTCGTGGGACTTCCTCGCGGGGGTCGCCGTGGCGTATGTGCAGGAGCGCTGGACCGCCGGGGTTTCCGTGCTCGGGCGGGTGAACACGCGCGGCCGGCGGAATTACGAGATCGGGGACGCCGTCACGGTTTCGGCCGGAGGCTCTGTGAATCTCGCTCCCGACCACGCCGGATGGACGCTCTCGCCGACCGCGGACCTGTGGGCCGAGTGGCACGGGCGGGACCAGGACGGGCGGAGGAGGCTGGAGGATTCCGGCGGGTGGATGATCACGGCCGCCCCGGGTCTCCGCTTCACCGTCGGTCCGCTGACCGTCCAGGCCTCCCTGCCCGTCCAGCTGCACAACGGGATCGACGACGAACCGGACGAGCGGATCCGCGGACAGCTCTCCGTCGGCCTTTCGTTCTGAAGACCGTGTGCGGGGGGCCGGGCGATCCGGCCCCCCGTGCGCGCTTCAGATCCCCGTCAGGTCGGGGCGGGCCCGCGCGATCACCACCAGCCTGTCCCCGCGCTGGAGCAGGAACGCAGGCTCGGGATTCAGCGCCATCTCGCGCCGCTTTCCGCCCATGGGACGCTCGACCGCGATCGTGATCGCGTTGCGCGGGATGAGCCGCTCCATCGCCTCGCGGAAGCTCTTCCCTTCCAGCGAAGCCGGGAGATCGACCTTGAAGAACTCGTTGCCGTACTGCACCGAGAGGAGTTCGCCGATGATCGAGCTGATCCCGCTGTGGATCGCCATGCTCGACATCATCGTCGCGCCGTACTCCGAGACGCACGCCACGTCCTCGACCCCGGCCATCCGCAGGTGCGCTTCGTGCTCCCGGTTCAGGAGTTCCGCGCAGGTGTAGATCCCGTGGTTGAGTTTCTCGATCGTCAGCGCCGCCAGGATCGTCCGGGCGTCGCGGTCCTGGTCGCTCCGGTTCCCCGTCTTGTCGGACATGATGATCGCCTTGGACGCCCTCCGGATCCCCGCGCGCTCGAGGGTCTCGGCCTTGGTGAAATCGCCGTTCAGGAGGTAGACGCGGTCCCGGTTCACGATTTTCCAGTTGAGCGGGGGAAGTTCCTCCAGCTCCGCGACGATCACGATCGCGCGCTCTTTCTCCTCGGTCGAGTGCTGGAGTTCCTCGATGACCAGCGGGGCCCGTCGGTCCCACCCGCAGATCACGATGTGGTCTTCCAGTTCTTCCATGTCCATCGAATGCACCTCCAGCCTCCGGAGCCGTTGTGTCATCAGCGCCGCCGCGGCGCCCGTCACCACCGCGAAGACGCAGAGCCCGCTCATCGCCAGCACCAGCGAGATGAGCCTCCCTGTCAGCGTGCGCGGGACGCCGTCCATCGGCTCCCCCGCGATCATCGAGAAGACCGACCACCAGAACGAATACCCGAGCGAGTCGTGCTCCCGGTTCAGCTTGTGCTCGAACAGGGCCGAAATCGACGCCCCGAGAAGGACCACGATCAGCGTCGTCACCAGAAGGAGCGCAAAATCCCCGCCGGAGCCTCCCGTAAACCTCCGGCGGAGCAGCGTCCCGAGCCGCAGCAGCCGGAGCACGCGCAGCAGGCGGAGAATCCGCAGCGCCTCAAACCCGGACGGGAACGGCAGCGAGGCAAGGATGTCCAGCCAGTAGCGGCCGAAAAACCGCGATCTCAGCCGGTAGGTCCAGCACCGCACCGCCAGCTCGCCGAGGAAGATCCCGGAGATCGCGTCCCCCGCGATCCGCACGAGAAGCGCCGGGCCGCTCGAAAGCCCCCCGTTGACCTCCACGACCGCGAGGATGCTCGAGACGACGATCAGGACCACCAGCACGCCCTCGAACCAGGGCGCGTGCATCACCCGGCGGACCCGGCCGCGCCGCTCCATCCCCGGACGGCGCGCGGCCGCCGTCGTCTCGGACCCTGCGCGTGTCGGCGCTCCCGGCATGGGCCGTAGGGAATCAGAATCCGCCGGAAAAGTCACCCGCCGGGCGCGCTTCTCCTCCTCCTCCTACTCCCCCTGCTCCAGCTCCCAGAGCAGCTCCGCCGGCGTCCGGAACCGCTTCTCCCGGTCCTTCGCCAGCATCCGGGGCAGGACCCGCCGCACCCACGGGGGAACCGAGACCGTGACGTCGTCGATCACCGGCTGCTCCCGCACCTGCGCGATCAGGACGTCCTCCCGGCGCCCGGAGAACGGCAGCCGGCCGAAAATCATCTGGTAGAGGATGATCCCCATCGCGTACAGGTCGCTGCGGAAGTCGAGGTCCAGCCGCCCCAGCGCCTGCTCCGGCGACATGAACTCCGGCGTCCCCGCCGTCGTCGCCGACAACTCCTTCGACTGGTTCCCCACCGGCTCCGCCAGCCCCAGGTCGCACAGCTTCACCCGGTCATGCCCCGTCACCAGCAGGTTGTCCGGCTTCATGTCGCAGTGCACGAACCCCATCTCCGCCAGCACCTGCACCCCTTTCGCCGTGTCGATCAGCACACGCCTCGCGACCGCGGGCTGAAGCGCCCCGTTCTCGCGGAGGAGGTGCGACAGCGGGATGCACGGCACGTACTCCATCACCAGGTAGGGAAGACCGTGCACCGTCCCGCGCTTCAGCCCTTTCACGAGCCAGGGCGACTCCAGGCGGAGGAGCAGCTGGGCCTCGGTGGTGAAGCGGCCGACGTAGACGGGGTTTCGGGCCTTCTCCGGGGTCAGCATCTTGATGGCGACGACCTGGAACGTCTCCATGTCGACGGCTTTGAAGATCGATGCGAAGCCGCCGGTCGCGATCTTGCCCTGGACCTGGTACCCGGGGATGGCCTGAAGGTCGGCGGACGCCATGCGGTTCATCGTAACACCGGGGAGGGGCGAAACACCCGTGCGGGATCAGGGGCGCGGCCCGGAGGGAAGCGCCCGGCGGATGCGGCTGATGAGGGCGTCGTGGTCGCGTGGGGAGAGGGTGCGCGGCGGGTGCGCGTGCGCCCAGATCGGCTGGTTCCAGGCCGGGTCGTCGGTGCGCCGCGGGACGATGTGCCAGTGCAGGTGCGGCTCCTTGTTCCCGAGGAGTTCGATGTTGATCTTGGTCGCCTGCATCGTGTCCTTGAGGATCCGCGCCGCCGCGGAGACCTCCTCGATCACCGCCGCCCGTTCCTCGCGCTCGAGTTCAAAGAGCTCGGTCACGTGGCGTTTCAGGACGAGGAGCGACCACCCGGGCCAGGTCTGGTCGTCGGCGAGGCGCCAGATGTGGTACGGCCAGTCGACGACGAAGAAACCGTCGCGGCGGCCGAGGTGCGGGCAGAAGGTGCAGGAGGCCATGGACCGCCGGGGGTCCTACCGGTGCTCCATCCAGAGATCCACGAACCCCTTGTAATTCTTCGCGACCAGGTCGACCGCGGCCTCGCGGGTGAGTTTCTTGTCGCGGAATCCGACCAGCGCATCCCAGAACACGGTGCGCCCGACCGCGAACCCGATCACGCCGGGGACCTTCGCCCCGACCTTGAGCCACTCCTTCACCTTCTCCGCGCTCTCCCCGCGGCCGAGCACGATCACCCCGACGTCCCCGCGGCCGCCCTCGCGCGCCGCGTCCGCGACCATCCGGGCATCCTCCGGCTTCTCGACCCCCTCCAGCTTCCAGACGTCCGGCTCCACCCCGTGCTTCCGCAGCTCCCGGATCGCCGCCGCCATCAGCTTCGGCCTCATCCCGGTGTCGTACTTCCCCTTGTCCCCGCCGCACTCCTTCAGCTGCGCGTCCGTCGCAGGCACCAGCAGCTCGAACATGAATTTCCGGTTCGTCTTCTTCAGGTACTCCGAGAGCTCCTTCAGCCGCGCCGCCTGCCGCGTGTTCATCACCGCATCGCCGCCCGTGTTGTACCGCACCAGGACCTTCGTCAGCGCCGGGTTGAACGTGTCGAGGTGTGCCCCGTAGTCCTTCCCGTACTCGAAGTCAAACTCGTCCTGCCCCGACTTCTCCACCGGCATGCACGCCGCGATCCCGTTCTTCCGCGCGTCCAGCAGGCACTTCTCGCCGAACTGCTCGTCCACCAGGATCGCCGCCTTGTCCTTCGGCACCCCGAGCGTCAGCGCCTTCCGGAACCCGTCGTACACGATCTCCTTGAACGAGGCGACCGTCACCGTCTCCTCCGCCGTCGGCTGCCGACCCTTGATCCCGAACAGTTTCTCGAGGAAGGATCCGCGGTGATCGAAGGGCATGACGAGGAGGTCTTTGGTGTAGCCGAGGGTGCTGGGCATGGCGGAGGCTCCTGGGAGGTCGCAGGGGATTGGAAAATCAGGTCCGGGGAGCGTAGCCGGGGGCGGGAGGAGCGGTCAAGGAACCCCGGTCGGTCACGCGGGTGACGCTTCGCGCGACCACGCGGACCATCGGTTCGGTGAGCGTGGCTCCGGGGTGGGCGGCGTCGAGCTGGGCCGCGAGGCGGGCGGCGGCGCGCGCGTCGATCCCCATCAGCTTGAATGCCGGGAGCCCCGCGTT
>JABWAY010000014.1 GCA_013360825.1 Candidatus Brocadiia bacterium
AAGCAGCTTGAGGTTGATCTCGTCAACCTGCCCGCGAAGTTCCTGCAAACGATCTTCGGTCATGGTGGATTATCCTGAACCTTAGGGGCCTCGCTGTTGGCGGGTCATTATAAGGCCACCGGCATCGCGCGGCAACAGGCCCAGCAGTGTGCGCAGCAATGTTGTTTTGCCCGACCCAATGCGCCCGGTAATGACGGTAAATGTGCCGCGTTTGATGTGTAAGGAGATGTTGTTAATGCCGTGCTCTGAATGGGGAAAACGATAGGACAAATGGGCCACTTCAAGCGATTCCAAACGGTCTGTTTCCCGACGGGGAATATCGGGAATTTCCGGCAAATTGCCGTATAAATACACCGGGCTGTGTGCAACGAGCGTTTTTTGCGGCGCGCCCTGCAACAGCGTGTAAAGCCGATTTGCCGACACACCCACCTGTTTGTATCGGGCAATCATGCGCCCGATGGATTGTGTAATGTCTGTTACAAAATTGAGGGGCCAGGCACCGGTCGATTTCCTCCCCGGCGGTCTCCGCGCGCGCCGCTCCCGCGCAGAAGACCACCGCCGCCAGGGCCGCCGCTCCCCTCCCGCCGCGCCCCCGCGTCATCCCCGCCCGACTACAGCCGCTCCACGATCAGCGCAATCCCCTGCCCGCCGCCGATGCAGGCCGAAGCGCACCCGAACTTCTTCCCGCGCCGCTTCAGCTCCGCCAGCACCGTGATCACCAGACGCGTCCCGGTGGCCGCCAGGGGGTGACCGATGGCGACCGCGCCGCCGTTCACGTTGCATTTCGCCCGGTCGAGCTGCAGTTCCTTCTCCACCGCCAGGTACTGCGCCGAGAACGCCTCGTTGATCTCGAACAGGTCGATCTGGTCGAGGCTCATCCCGGCCTTTTCGCAGGCCCTGCGGATGGCGGGAGCGGGGCCGATTCCCATGATCGACGGATCGACGCCGACGATCCCCCACGAGACGATCCGTCCCGCCGCCGGCAGCCCGTCCGCCTTCGCACGGCCCCAGGTGGACAGCACGACCGCCGCGCCCGCATCCACGATCCCGCTCGCGTTCCCCGCCGTCACGGTCCCCTCCCTGCCGAACGCGGGATTCAGCTGCGCCAGCGCCTCGAGCGTCGTCTCCGGCTTGATGTGGTCGTCCTTCTCCCACGTCCCCTTCTTCACCGGGACCGCCACGATCTCCTCCCTGAACAGCCCGGACTGCACCGCGCGCGTCCCCTCCTTGTGGCTCCGCATCGCGAACGCGTCCTGCTCCTGCCGCGTGATCCCGTACTGCTTCGCGAGCTTCTCCGCCGTCTGCGCCATGTACAGCCCGCAGAACCCGTCCATCAGGTTCACCATCAGGCTGTCCTCAATCACCGGCTGCTGCCCCAGCCGCACCGTCGCCCCGCGGAGCCCGCGGATCACGTGCGGGCACTGCGACATGTTCTCCATCCCCCCCGCCACCGCGATCCCCGCGTCCCCCAGCGCCACCATCTGCACCGCCGAGACGATCGACTGGATCCCGCTCCCGCAGATCCGGTTCACCGTCAGGGCGGGCGTCGTGACGGGGATGCCGGCATGAAGCGCCGCGTGGCGCGCGCCGTAGATCGAGTCGGCGCCGGTCTGCATGGCGTTCCCCATCACCACGTGGTCGACCGCCTCCGGTTTCACCCGGGACCGCTCGAGCGCCGCGCGGATCGCGTGTCCCCCGAGCTGGTTCGCGCTGACGTCCTTGAACGCCCCGCCGCCGGGCGTCCCGGAATACTCGGCCATCGCGGTGCGGGCGCCGGCGAGAATGACGATGTCGTCTGCCATGGATCCTCCGGATTCTCAGGGTGTCGTCGCTTCGTGTCCCTCTCCCGCACGGACGCCGCGGCGCGGGCGGGGTGTTTCCCGGAGCCTACCGGCCCCGGTACGCCGGCTTCCGCTTCTCCACGAACGCCTTCGTCCCCTCCTTCATGTCGTCGGTCGAAAAGGCGAGCCCGAATTTCGTCGCCTCCAGACGCTGCCCGTCGTCGATCCCCATGGCCGAGGACGCCAGCACGCACTCGAGAGCGAACCGCACCGCCACCGGCGCCAGCGACGCAATCTTCTTCGCGAACGCGGTCGCTTCCTCGACGAGTTTCGGCTGCTCCACCACGCGGTTGACCAGTCCGATCCTGTGGGCTTCCGCGGCGTCCATCATCCCGCCGGAGAGGATCCACTCGAGAGCCCGCCCCTGCCCGACGATGCGGGGGAATCGCTGGGAGCCGCCCCATCCGGGGATGAGGCCGAGCGTGACCTCGGGTTCCCCGATTTTCGCGTTGGGGCTCGCGAAGCGGATGTGGCAGGCGAGGGCGAGTTCGCACCCGCCGCCGAGGGCGAATCCGTTGATCGCGGCGATGACGGGTTTGCCGCAGTTTTCGATCCGGTCGAAGGCGCGCTGCCCGCGCCGTCCGAATTCGGCGCCCTCCAGGGGCGAGAGGCCGGACATCTCCGCGATGTCGGCGCCCGCGACGAACGCCTTCTCCCCGGAGCCCGTCAGGACGATCGCCCGCACCGCCGGGTCGCCGGCCGCCGCCACGAAGGCGGCCTCCAGCTCCGCGACCACCGCGGAATTCAGCGCGTTCAGCTTGTCCGGACGGTTGATCGTGATCCTGCGGACCCCGTCGGCGTCCTCGGTCAGAAGATGGCCCATGACTCCTCCTCGAAAACAAAGGACCCGCGAAAGCGACCGCGGGTCCGTGACATTTCTGACGCTCCGGCTAGCCCTCGACGATCGTCACCTTCTCGATTTTCACCGGCTGCTTCGGCCTGTCGTTCCCGTCGGTCTGCACCTTCTGGACCTCCTGCACCACCGCCAGCCCGTCCGTCACCCGCCCGAACGCCGTGTACTGGTTGTCCAGGTGCGGCGCCGCGGCAAAGCAGATGAAGAACTGGCTCCCGGCCGAATTCGGCGCGCTCGTCCGCGCCATCGAGACGACCCCCTCGACGTGCTTCGTGTCGTTGAACTCGTCCTTGATCGTGTACCCCGGGCCGCCCGTCCCCGTCCCTTTCGGACACCCGCCCTGCATCATGAACCCCTTGATGATCCGGTGAAACCCCAGCCCGTCGTAGTACCCCTTCCGGGCCAGCGTCAGGAAATTCTCCACCGTCTTCGGCGCCTTCTCGGGCATCAGCTCGATCGTGATCTTGCCCATGTTCGTGTCCAGCACGGCCTTGGTCGCCATCGGCGGCCTCCTCAGAATCCGGGGACTACTTCGCCTCGTGCCAAGTGACCTTCTTCATCACGGGGGGCTTCGACGGCCGCCCGGTCTGCTGGTTCGGAACGCGCACCTCGCGCTCCATCCGGAAGACCGTGTCCAGCCCCTCCATCACCTTCCCGAACACCGTATGCTTGCCGTCCAGCCACGTCGTGTCCGTGAAACAGATGAAGAACTGGCTGCCGTTCGTGTTCTTGCCGCTGTTCGCCATCGACAGCACACCCGCCGCGTGCTTCTGCGTCGACGGCTCGTCCTCGAACTTGTACCCCGGGTCGCCCGTCCCGTCCCCGCGCGGGCAGCCGCCCTGCATCATGAACCCGCGGATGATCCGGTGAAACGTCAGCCCGTTGTAGAACCCCTTCTCGGTCAGCGTCTTGAAATTGTCCACCGTCTTGGGGCACGAATCCCGGTAGAAGCGGACGAACAGCGTTCCGTATCCCTCCAGCTCGATCGAGGCGTACTCCTTCACGATCTCGATCGACGTCTTCGACTCGTTCCCGATCGCGGGATGAACCCACGTCACCGTGTACGTCCCGGGGGCCTTCATCGCGGGGAAACAGGTGATGAGATTGAATCGCTTCGAGATCGTCTCCCCCGGCGCCAGGGTCGCCCCCGCGATGTCGTCGCAGGAGGCCATCTCCACATCCTTGCCCGCGGCGTCCTTCACCGTCAGCCCCGCGCACAGCCCGTCCTTGACCGTCACCTTCTCCGCGCCGTCGTTGGTCACGCCCAGGGTCACCATGGCCCGGTCAAACCCGCCCGCCTCCGGCACCTCGAACACGGGCTTCGCCGCGAGGGCGATCCCGCACGTGATCAGGAACACGACGAACGTCTTCAGGATGCTCATGTTTCCTCCGATGACCCCCGTTCGATTCTGGAAAGCGTGGAAGCGTAAGGCACGCGCGCTGGAGCGTCAAACAGAACGCATGAAGGGGGCGCGGAATTCCCCGGGTCCGGTCAGGGCCGGGGAGGGCGCGGGGCGCTGGCGCGGTCGATGACCAGCCCCGCGGTGTAGTACATGGCCGCGTTGAAGCAGAATGCGAAGACCAGCTGGGACCCGGTGGTCCGGCAGATCGCCCAGGCGACGCGCCACCCGGGGAACTCCACGACGAGGCCGATGGCGACCAGGAAGTTCGCGACGGTGCCCTCCGCGACCTGGCCGGCCATCATGAGCGTGAAGGCGGCCAGGTGGGCGGCGAGCAGGATCCAGGGGGTGCCGCTCTTCACCGGTCGCTCCATCTCGCGGGGCGTTTTTCGAGGAAGGCGCGCAGCCCCTCCTCGGCGTCGGCGGTCTGCATCAGGCTCCCCAGGTAGAGCTGCTCGACCTCGTCGAGGTCGGGCGCGAGCAGGGCGCGGCGGGATTCGCGGAGGGCGGCGGCCGAATGCCGGGCGAACAGGGCGGTTTCGGCGGCGACGGCGGCGTCCAGCGCCGCCGCCGGGACGGACCGCGTCGCCAGCCCGATCGCCGCCGCTTCCCCGCCCGTCAGCGACTCCCCGGTGAGGATGAGGCGGCGGGCGCGGATGGAGCCGACGGCCGTTCCGAGGCGGGCGCACGCGATGGGCGGGTAGACGCCGAGACGGATCTCGGGGAAGCCGAGGGTCGCGTCCTCCGCGGCGACGACCGCGTCGCAGGCGAGGAGAAGTTCGGCGCCGCCGCCGAGGCACGCCCCGTGGACGCGGGCGACGAGCGCGCAGGGGAGGTCGAGGAGGGCGCGGAAGAGCGAGTGGAACATGCGGATCATGGGGGCGCAGGTGGCGCCGAGGTGTTCCCCCACGTCCACCCCCGCACAGAACGCCTTTCCCTCCCCCGCGAGGACGCAGGCGCGGATCCCGGTCCAGTCCGCGCCGCGCAGCGCCGCGAGGGCTTCCTCCATCATGGCGATGGTGAAGACGTTGAGCGGGGGGCGCGCCAGGGTGAGGCGGGCGACCGGGCGTTCGAGGGTGAGCCGGACGTGGGGCATGAGAACGGCGGAATCCGCCGCGGGACTCCTCTCTACGGGGAGGTGAACGAGACGGCCATGCCCTGTCCGCCGCTGATGCAGAGCGTCGCGAGGCCGCGTTTCGCCTGCCGGCGTTTCATCTCGTGGAGAAGTGTGGCGACGATGCGGGCGCCGGTGCAGCCGATCGGGTGGCCGAGCGCGATGGAGCCGCCGTTCGGATTCAGCCGTTCGCGCGGGAGTTTCAGTTCCCGGTCGCACGCGATGACCTGGGCGGCGAACGCTTCATTCAGCTCGATCACGTCGTAGGTGTCCAGCGGGTGCCCGGTCTTTTTTTCGAGGGAGCGGATGGCGGGGACCGGCCCGATCCCCATGACGTCCGGGGCCACGCCGGCGATGTCCCATCCTTCGAGCCTCGCCAGCGGGACGGCACCCAGGGCCGCGGCCGCCGCGGCCGACGCCAGCACGACCGCCGCCGCGCCGTCGGTGATCCCGCTCGAATTCCCCGCGTGAACCGTCCCGGCCTTGCGGAAAACCGGGGGCAGCTTCGCCATCCCTTCCAGCGTCGCGCCGTCGCGGACGTGCTCGTCGGTCTGAAAACGCACCGAGCCGCCGCGTCCGTCCGGGACGTCGAGCGCGATCCGCTCGGCGTCGAACCGCCCGGCCTTCCGCGCGGCCTCGCAGCGGCGCTGCGTCTCGACCGCGTATTCGTCCTGTTCCTGCCGGGAGATCGCGTAGCGGTCCGCCAGCACCTCGGCCGTTTCCCCCATCAGCATGTTCGCGAGCGGACAGTGGAAGCCGTCGCGGTACATCCCGTCGACCACCTCCCCGTGCCCGAGCCGGTACCCGTCACGGAAGCGGTCGAGGAAGAACGGGAGGCGGGACATCGACTCCGTCCCCCCCGCAACGCCGATCTCGATCTCCCCGCCCCGGATCTGCCGCGCGATGTCGACGATCGCCTGCAGGCCGCTCCCGCAGGCCCGGTTGACCGTCAGGGCCGGAACGGCGTGGGGAATCCCCGCCCGCACCGAAATCTGCCGCGCCACGTTCGGGCCGCCGCCCGCCTGCCGGCCATTCCCGAAGACGACATCCTGCACGCGCCCCGGCGGAACCCCCGCGGCCTCCAGCGCCCCGCGCACCGCCGCGACCCCGAGGTCCGCCGCCGTCATGCCCTTCAGCGTCCCCCCGAACTTCCCGATCGGGGTCCGCACCGCCGCGAGGATCACCACGTCGCTCATAGGGGGATTCTCGCCGGTCCGGGAAGCGCGTGCCAGCAGAAACAGCCCCGTCCGTGCGCGCGGCTCCGGAATTCCCGCGTTGACTGGGACCGGCTGCGCGGGTTATCAGAGGGCATGGCCCCGCCCGCCGCAATCCCCTGGTACCAGGACCTCGTGATCTACGAGGTCTACGTGCGCGGGTTCTACGACGCAGACGGCAACGGGACCGGCGACCTTCGCGGGCTGACCGAGCGGCTGGACTACATCCGCGGCCTCGGCGTCGGCGCCATCTGGCTCCTCCCGATCTTCCCCTCACCCCGGAAGGACGACGGATACGACGTCTCCGATTTCCGCGGCATCCATCCCGACATCGGAACCCTGGACGACTTCCGCATCCTCCTCGAGAAGGCCCACGAGGCCGGCCTCCGCGTCCTCGTCGACCTCGTCCTCAACCACACCAGTGACCAGCACCCCTGGTTCCAGTCCGCCCGGCGCGGCCCCGGACACCCGCACCACGACTGGTACGTCTGGAGCCCGACCCCGGCCCCCCATCCGGACGTCCGCGTCATCTTCAGCGACACCGAGTCGTCGAACTGGACCCTCGACCCCGCCTGCGGCCTCTACTTCTGGCACCGGTTCTACGCGCACCAGCCGGATCTGAATTACGACAATCCGGAGGTCCGGGCCGCCATGCTCGACATCGCCCGGTACTGGCTCGACCTGGGCGTCGACGGGTTCCGCATCGACGCCGCCCCGTACCTGTTCGAGCGGGAGGGAACGCTCTGCGAAGGCCTTCCGGAGACGCATGCGTTCCTGCGGGCCCTCCGGGGGGTCTGCGACACCTTCTCTCCCCCGCGCATTCTCCTGGCAGAGGCCAACCAGTCCCCCGAGGAACTCGCGGCCTACTTCGGACAGGGCGACGAAGTCCACATGGCCTTCGACTTCCCCCTGATGCCGCGGCTGTTCCTGGCGCTGCGCCGCGAGGACGCCCGGCCGATCATCGACATCCTGCGCCGCCAGCCGGTCCTCCCCGCCGGATGCCAGTGGGCGATGTTCCTCCGGAACCACGACGAGCTCACCCTCGAGAAGATCGACCCCGACGACCGGCAGTTCATGTGGGACGAGTACGCCGGCCTCCCCGGCGCACGCTTCAACCTCGGCATCCGCCGCCGCCTCTGGCCCCTCCTGTCCGGCGGCCGCCGGCAGATCGAGCTCCTCCACGCGCTCATCCTGAGCATCCCCGGGTGCGCCGTCCTGTACTACGGCGACGAGATCGGCATGGGCGATGACGTCCGCCTCGGCGACCGCATGGGGGTCCGGACGCCGATGCAGTGGACCACCGGGCCGAACGCCGGCTTCTCCACCGCCGACGCCGCGGACCTCTACGCCCCCGTCATCACCGACCCCGAATATCACTTCGCGGGCCACAACGTCCAGTCCCTCGAGCGCAAACCGAGCTCCGTCGTCAACTGGCTCCGCCGCGTCCTCATCACCCACCGCGCCAACCCGGGATTCCGGGGCGCTCCCATGCGCATCCTCGACGTCGAGAACCCCGCCATTTTTGCCTTTGTCCGCGAAAACGCGGCCGGTACCGTCCTGTGCGTCAACAACCTCTCGCAATTCATGCAGCCCGCGCTCATTCCGAGCGGAAACTGGAAGGGTCTCACGCCGGTCGACCTGATCGGCGGCGCGGCACTTCCCCCCGTCTCGGAGGAGCACACCCTGCTGACCCTCGGTCCGCACTCCTTTTACTGGCTCCGCCTTGACTCACGCTGACGACTGGCTGACGATGGCCCGCCACACCCCGCTCGCGATCCTCACGGACCTCGACGGGACGCTGATTCCGTTCTCTCCCCACCCGGACCAGACGCGTGTCCCGGCCGAGCTCAGCGCCCTTCTCCAGTCGCTCGCGCTCCGCTCCGGGATCCAGGTGGCGGTCGTCAGCGGCCGGCCGCGCGAGGCGCTGGACCGGTTCTTCCCGGCGTCCCCCGCCGTCTGGCTGGTCGCGGAACACGGAGGATGGCGGCGGGCGGACGGGGCCTGGACCGAGGCTCTCCCCGGCGAGTCGCGGGACCTCGACGGGCTGCAGGCGGACCTGGAGCGCCTCGTCGCCCGCGTCCCGGGGTCGCTCGTGGAACGCAAGACGTGGGCTCTCGCCCTGCATTTCAGGATGGTGGCCCCGGCCGACCGGGGGGCCTTCCTGGTCGAGGCGTCCGAAATCCTCGAGGCCTGGCTCAGGACCCACGAGGGGTTCGAACGGCTGGAGGGGGCGGCGGTCCTGGAAGTGCGGGCGGCGCGGATCCGGAAGTCGCTGGCGGTGCCGTGGCTGCGCGAGAAGGCGGGAGCGGGGGCGCGGCTGATCGTCCTCGGGGACGATGTGACGGACGAGGACATGTTCGGCGCGGTGGGGACGCACGACGAGGCGATCCGGGTGGGACCGGCCGTGGGACGGGCGACGCGGGCGCGATGGACGCTGGGGGGGCCTGAGGAAGCGATCGCGTTTCTCCGGTGGATCGACGCGGCGCGGCACGAGGGGCCGACACCCGCGCCGGTCCATGTTCCCCGCCCGATCGCGCGGGACGGCCGCCGGGAGGCGGGACCGGCGGCCCCGCACCGGCTGCTGGCGATCTCGAACCGGCTTCCCGACCTGCGCGCGCCGACCGAGCCGGGGGAGACGCGCAAAAAAAACGTCGGCGGACTGGTGTCGGCCCTGGAGCCGGTCCTGACGGCGCGGAACGGCCTCTGGCTCGGCTGGAGCGGCCGGACGGACGCCGGCGGACCGGCCGCGGGCCCGGGTTTCGACGACAGCGCAGCCCCCGCCCTCGCGTGGATCGACCTGTCCCGGGACCTCCACCGCCGGTACTACAACGGGTTCTCCAACGGCGCCCTCTGGCCCCTCTTTCACACGTTCCCCGCGAGGGTTGCGTTCCACGACGAAGACTGGGAGGCCTACGTCCGCGTCAACGACCTGTTCGCGGAAGCCGCCCGCAGCCTGGTCCCGGAAGACACGCCGATCTGGATCCACGACTATCACCTGCTCCTCCTCGGCGCCGCGCTGCGCCGTCGCGGACACCGCGGACCGGTCGGGCTCTTCCTCCATATCCCCTTCCCGGGCCCGGACCTCTTCCGGATGATCCCCTGGTCCGACCGCATCCTGGAGGACCTCCTCGCCTGCGACCTTCTCGGGTTCCACACGCCCAACGACGTGGCGAACGTTCTCCAGTGCGCGGGGTCGCTCTCGCCGGCCAAGGTCGGGGACGACGCGATTCTGCACCGGGGGCACCGGACGCGGGTGCGGGCGTTCCCGATCGGCATCATTCCGGAGGGATTTCAGGAAGCGCCGGACCCGGACGTCGCGGACGAGGCGGCGGCGCTGATCCGGTCGATCGGCACGTCGGAGCTGATCCTGGGGATCGACCGGCTGGACTATACGAAAGGGATTCCCGAGCGGCTGGAGGCGTTCGCCCGCCTGCTGGTGCTGTTTCCGGAGTGGCGCGGGAAGGTCGCGTTCGTGCAGATCTCGGTGCCGTCGCGCGCGGACGTCCCGGAGTACAAGCAGCAGCGGAACCGGATCGAGGCGGCCGTCGGGAGGATCAACGGGGAATTCGGGGAGGCGCACTGGACGCCCGTGCGGTACCTGTACCGTTCCTACAACCGGAACCAGCTGGCGCAGTTCTACCGCGCGGCGCGGGTCGGGATGGTGACGCCGCTGCGCGACGGCATGAACCTGGTCGCCAAGGAGTACGTCGCGGCGCAGACGGCCGCGAACCCGGGCGTCCTCCTGCTCTCGAGGTTCGCGGGGGCGGCGGTCGAGCTCCGGGATGCCCTCCTCACGAACCCGTGGCACATCGACGGCATGGCGCGCGACCTGGACCGGGCGCTGCGGATGCCGCTCCCGGAGCGTCTGGAACGGCACGCGAAGCTGGCGGCGATCGTCCGGCGGACGACCGCGCTGACCTGGGCCGAGGATTTCGTCGGTGCGCTCGAGGCCTGCCGGTAGCTCCGGGCTATCCCTGCCGTCCCTCGATCGCGGCCATCAGGATTCCCGCCGCGATGCCGATCCGCCGGTCAAGAGTGAACTGCGGGTCGCCGGAGAAGTCCGCCGTGATCTTCAGGACGAACGGATTGAAATTCTGCCGCAATTCCGCGACGACGCGCCCCTGGAGGCTGAACGTAAACCCCTGGGGAATCAGGTTGGAGAGGAAACGGCGGAGGAGAGCCATCATCGTGCTGTCCTCGATCACCTGCCCGACCGGCTGATCCCCGGGCGCCAGGATGTCCCATTCGTCCCGGAGAATCGATTTGAACGCCCGGCGTCGAAGCGAGCCGATCAGCTGCCCGGTCGGGGCGTCCACGACGTCGTACGTCGCCCCGAAATCGAGAATCTGGCGCGCCTTGATCGTCAGCAGCTCCTCCTGCATCCCCTCGTCCGAGTAGAGCCGGATGTCCTCCTTCAGCTTGAACGCCGCCATCTTGCAGTAGAAGCCGAGGCGGCCGTCCGGCAGGTAGATGTGGAATGCGCCGCCGAAGAGCTTGAGGACCTTCCGGCGGATCAGGTACCACGGCTGCTGCCAGACGGCGGGATCCATGTTCGTCTCCAGGTGTTCGGGTCAGGCCGGGACGGTGGAATGGTACCAGCGTCCGGTCAGGACTCAATTCCGGGAACGTTTCCCGCGCACCTGCGTCTAAGATGTCACCTCTTCAGGAGCACCCCCATGCCCATGACCTCCCGGACCCGCCTCGTGACCGGCGCCGCGGTCGCCGCGGCTCTCGGGACAGGCCTGTTCGCCCTGCGCCCCTCCCCCACCGACGCGGCCTGCTGCTACTTCGCCGCCCAGGAAAAGGACATCAACCAGCCCGGACAGAAGGTCTTCATCACCTGGGACCCGGGGCAGAAGGTCGAGTCGTGGACCGTCCAGCCGAAGTTCGAGGGGAACGCCGTCGATTTCGGCATGGTCATCCCCACGCCGAGCCGGCCCAAACTCGACGAGATGCCCCGCGACTTTTTCAAGGACCTCGCCATCTACACCATCCTGATGCCCCTGCCCCAGGGAATCTGGCCCTCCCTGATCGCGCGGCCGATGGATGAACTGAAACGCGGGGGGCCCTTCCCGCCCAACGCCGCCGGGAGGAGCCGCGAAACCCTGGGCGAGGACCGCGGGGTGACGGTGCTGGAAGCGGGGGTCGTGGGGTCGCTGGACTACAAGGTGATCCTGGCGGAGGAGGCTTCGGGGCTCTACAAGTGGCTCGCGGAGAACAAGTACGCCTATTCCGGAGACGAGTCGGCGCTCCAGCATTACATCGCCAAGAAATGGGTCTTCACGGTGATGAAGATCGACCCGGCCCAGATGAAGAAGAACGCCGACGGATCTTACCTCGGGGAGGTGACGCCGACCCGGTTCACGTTCGCATCGGACGCCTGCGTCTACCCGCTGAAAATCACCCAGATCAGCGTCAAGGACAAGACCGACGCGCTGTTCTACGTGCAGGCTCCGGAGCAGATGGACCTGGAGAAGGACTTCTCCTGGAAGTGGAGCTACCGGGTGATGTCGCTGACGTTCCTGGTCGGGTGCGGCGCGGGATCGGAGGAGCAGCGCGAACTGCAGGAGCGCAACGCCTGGGTCGCGGCGAAACGGGCGAAGGACCCCGGGTACGAGACGACGAAGCTCGAATGGGCGAAGAAGCTGACCGAGGCGGAGCTGAGCGTGCTCGAGGATCCGCTCGCCCACTACTCCCAGATGGGCGGCGGCACCGTGCAGCCCGGCGGTCGCGCCGTGTCGCTCGAGGAGTTCCTCAAGCAGGTCTGGGACGAATACGAGAAGCAGGCCGGGGACGGGGATCACACCTACGCAAAGCAGCAGTTGAAGCAGCTCGAGGCCACCTACTCCCCCTCCAAGGGAATGATCGTCCGCACGGAGACGCCGTCCCGGTTCATCGGGTCCACGTGGGTCTGGTATCCGAACCGGGAGGCGCCGGCGGAGGAGGTGAAGGGGCTGTCGCGTCTCAAGGGGCATCTCCAGAAGGGGCAGTGGCTCACGAAGTTCCGGAAAATCCTCCGGAAGGACGAAATGAACGAGGACCTGCTGCTGGTCCCTGTCCCCGCCGGGAAGGAAGACGAATACGTGCGGATCATGCCGACGTCGCCTCCGTAATGCGGGGTCCCCTGATCCGCTGCGGTTGGACGGGAGCGCTGCTGATCGCGGCGACGGCGGGGTGTCTCCCGGCGGACGCACCGCGGGACCGGCGGGGCCCCGCGACGGCCTCGGCCCCGGGGGTGGACCTGTCGGTCCGGGTCCGCGAGTTCGAAGCCGGTCGCGGTCCGGCACCGGTTGCGGAGGCCGTCCGGATGGGGCGCGACGGGCATCCCTGGCTGGTCCTGATCCTGACCGGCCCCGACACGCTGGCCGCGATGAAAGCGTCCGATGCGTTCGTCGAGGCCGGAGTGGACGCGGTCCCGTCGCTCCTCCGAGTCCTCGACTCCGCGACCCCCCGCGGCCGCAACTGGGCGGCGCACGCGCTGGGCCGGATCGGCCGGCCCGCTTCCGCGGCGCTCCCGTCCCTGATGAAAGCCGAAACCGAACCCGCGCTGCGCCAGGTCGCCCTCGAGGCCCGGCGGCGCATCGAAGGAGGGCAACCGTGATCGGGACCCGCTCCTGGACGTCGCTCGCGGCCGCCGCCATGATCGCCGGTTCCGCCGCGCTCGGCGCGCTCAGCCTCCGGCCCGCCGGGAATGCCGAGGCCGCCTGCTGCTATTTCGCCGCGCAGGAAAAGGACATCAACCAGCCCGGCCAGAAGGCCTTCATCACATGGGACCCGGCCGCGAAGATCGAGTCCTGGACGGTGCAGCCGAAGTTCGAGGGAAACGCCGTGGACTTCGGCATGGTCATCCCCTCCCCCTCCCAGCCCAAGCTCGACGAGATGCCGCGAGACTTCTTCAAGGATCTCGCGATCTACTCGATCCTGATGCCGCTTCCCGAGCCGATCTGGCTCAGCCCCCGGGTGGGAGTCGGCGGCGGATCGCCGCAGAAGGGCGGGATGCGTCCGGGGGCGGACGAAGACAAGAAGCACGAGGCCGGTCGGGGTGTCACCGTGCTCGAGGCAGGGGTCGTCGGGTCGCTGGACTACAAGATCATCACCGCGGAACGGGCCGAGGGCCTCTACGGGTGGCTGCGGGAAAATCAGTACGTCTATTCCGGGGACGAAGGGACGCTCGACTTCTACATCCGGAAGAAGTGGTTCTTTACCGTGATGAAGATCGATCCCAGGCAGATGAAGAAGGCGGCGGACGGGTCCTACCTCGGAGAGGTCACGCCGACGCGGTTCACATTCGCGTCGGACGCGTGCGTCTATCCGCTGAAGATCACGCAACTGAGCGTCAAGGACAAGACCGATGCCCTGTTCTACGTCCAGGCCCCCCGCCAGATGGACCTGCAGGGAGACCTGTCGTGGATGCACAGCTACCGCGTCATGTACCTGACCTTCCTGCTCGGATGCGGGGCGAACGCCGAGCAGAAGCAGGAGCTGTCCACGCGGCAGGCCTGGGTCGTCGCGAAGCGGAGGAACGACCCGGGATTCGAAACCACGAAGCTGGAGTGGTCCCGGATGCTCGGCGAGGCCGACCTGGCGGTCCTGGACGACCCGCTGAAGAACTATGCGCAGATGGGGATGGGGACGCTGCCGGAGGGCCACGCCGTCACCAGCCTCGAAGATTTCCTCAGGACGGCCAGGACGGAGATGGAAACGAATCAACGCATGAAACCCGAGGACGTCGCGTCCCGTCTCAAGGTGCTCGAAGCGCAGTATGCGTCCTCGAAAGGCGTCATCGTGAAGATCTCAGATCCGAACAGGTCGTTCAACCGGTGCGAGTGGGAATGGTGGCCGCACCGCGAGGCGCCGGAGGCCGAGGTGAAGGACCTGGCGCGCCTGAAGGGGCACCTGCAGCAGGGGCAGTGGCTGACGAAGTTCCGGAAGATCATCCGGAAGAGTGAGATGTCGGATGACCTTCTCCTGACCCCGGTGCCGGAGGGCCGCGAGCAGGAGTACATCCGGATCATGCCGACGTCCCCTCCCTGAGCCGCCCCACCGGGACCTGGTCACCTTCAGGCGCCGCGGATTCCGGCGGCCCGCAGGGGGAGACAGGAATCGATGGCGGTGACGATCGACGACGTCGCAGGACACCGAAAGAAACGCACGGACGGATGGCCCGGGAACATCGTGGAGTGACTTCGGATGAAGCGCACGCGGAGGATTGCGGGACATTTCCGGCTCGCCCTGCTGGGGGCGGTCCTCGCGGCGGGGTGCATCGACCCCGCCAGCCGCCCCACATCCTGGTGGATCGAACAACTCCGCGAGGAGGATCCGGACGACCGCAGGGCGGCCCGTGAACAGCTGGTTTCCCGCGGGGCGGCCGCCGTTCCGGACCTGATCCCGCTGCTCTCCGCCGAGGATCTCGTCGTCGCGATGTCGGCGGCCGACTGCCTCGGCACCATCGGACCTGCATCCGTCCCGGCCCTGATCGACGCCCTCCGGACCGGCCCGGCACGGGGCCGCGGCTGGGCAATCCACGCACTGAAACAGATCGGCGCAGGGGCGCGGGACGCGCTCCCGGCGCTCCAGGACGCCTCCCGGGACCCGGCGCTTCGCATGTCCGCGACGCTGGCGATCCGGGAGATTTCGGGCAACTGAGGAGGAGATCCGGCATGGGCATCGTGACAGGGTGGGGACGGTGGACGGCCGCCACGGCGGCGGCGATGGCGATCGGCACGGCAGGGATCGGAACGCTGAGCCTGGTTCCCGCCCCCGCCGACGCCGCGTGCTGCTACTTCGCCGCGCAGGAAAAGGACATCAACCAGCCCGGGCAGAAGGCGTTCATCACCTGGGATCCCGCGGCGAAGATCGAGTCCTGGACGGTCCAGCCGAAATTCGAGGGGAACGCCGTCGATTTCGGGATGGTGATCCCCTCGCCGTCGCAACCCAAACTCGACGAGATGCCGCGCGACTTCTTCAAGAACCTCGCGATCTACACCATCCTCATGCCCCTTCCCCAGCCCATTTACGCCGCGGATATGCTCAGGCCGCGGCGCGGCGGGGTGGCGTTCGGCGCGGGCGGGATGGCCGACAAGAAGAGCAAGAACGGGGACAAGGGCGTCACGGTGCTCGAAGCCGGGGTCGTCGGCTCGCTGGACTACAAGATCATCACCGCCGAGAAGGCGGACGGGCTGTTCGACTGGCTGAAGGAGAATGAGTACGTCTACTCCGGGGACCAGGGGACGCTCGATTTCTACATCCGGAAGAAATGGTTCTTCACGGTGATGAAGATCGATCCCCGCCAGATGAAGCGCACGGAGAGCGGCTCGTACACGGGCGAGGTGACGCCGACCCGATTCACCTTCAGCACCGACACCTGCGTCTACCCGCTGCGGATCACGGCATTGAGCGTGAAGGACAAGACGGACGCGCTGTTCTACGTCCAGGCCCCTCAGCAGATGGACCTGGAAGGGGACCTGTCGTGGATGCACAGCTACCGGGTGATGTTCCTGACGTACATGCTGGGGTGCGCGGCCAATGAGGACCAGCAGAAGGAGCTTGCCCTCCGTCAGCAGTGGGTCCAGGCCAAGCTGAAGATGGATCCCGCGTATGAGACCACGAAGCTGGAGTGGGCCAAGAAGCTGGGCGCGGCGGAGTTGAGCGTCTGCGAAGAGCCGCTGAAGAACTACGCGCAGATGGGGCTCGGGACGCTTCCGGCGGGCTACACGCTGGTGAGCCTGGAGGAGCTCGTGACGGCTTCGAAGGAGGCCTGGCTCAAGATGGGGAACAAGGATGACGACGCGTGGCGCGCCCGGGCCAGGGAGCTGGAAACGCTCTACACGCCCGACAAGGGAGTCATCGTCCGGGTCGCGGACGCGGAGCGGTCCTTCAACGGCACGACGTTCGAGTGGTGGCCGCACCGCGCGGCGCCGGACGAGGACGTGAAACAGCTGGCGCTTCTCAAGGGCCACCTGCAGAGCGGGCAGTGGGTGACCAAGTTCCGGAAGATTCTTCGCAGGGACGAAATGACCGACGACCTCACGCTGGTCCCGGTCGAGGCCGCGAAGGAGCAGGAGTACGTCCGGATCATGCCCACTTCCCCTCCCTAATTTCGAGGAATCCCATGTCGCTCAGAACCTGGATCGCCGGCGCCGCGGCTGCGGCTGCGCTGACCGGCGGGATCGTGACGAGCGGACTCTGGCGGACGCCGGAGGCCGGAGCCGCCTGCTGCTATTTCGCGGCGCAGGAGAAGGACATCAACCAGCCCGGGCAGAAGGCGTTCATCACCTGGGACCCCGCCTCGAAGATCGCCTCGTGGACGGTTCAGCCGAAATTCGAGGGGAATGCCGTCGATTTCGGCATGGTGATTCCTTCGCCGTCTCAACCCAAGCTGGACGAGATGCCGCGCGATTTCTTCAAGAATCTCGCGATCTACACGGTCCTGATGCCCCTGCCGGAGGGGATCTGGGCGGACCTGCACGAGCCTCGCTACGAGGAGATGGAGAAATCCGGGGCGGCCCCCGGATCCAAGTGGGACGGCGGGCAGGATCGGCGGCTGAGCGACGACCGGGGAGTGACGGTGCTGGAGTCCGGGGTCGTGGGCTCGCTGGACTACAAGATCATCACAGCCGAGAAGGCGGACGGCCTGTTCGACTGGCTGAAGGAGAACCAGTACGTCTACTCCGGCGACCAGGGGACGCTCGACTTTTACATCCGGAAGAAGTGGTTTTTCACGGTCATGAAGATCGACCCGAAGCAGATGAAGAAGGGCGCCGACGGATCGTACGCGGGGGAGGTGACGCCGACCCGGTTCACCTTCAGCAGCGACTCCTGCGTCTATCCCCTGCGCATCACGGCACTGAGCGTGAAGGACAAGACCGACGCGCTGTTCTACGTGCAGGCCCCGCAGCAGATGGACCTGCAGGGAGACCTGTCGTGGATGCACAGCTACCGGACGATGTTCCTGACGTACATGCTCGGATGCAGCGCGAACGCCGACCAGCAGCAGGAGCTGAACGCCCGGAACCGGTGGGTGGAGGAGAAGAAGCGGAAGGATCCGGCGTTCGAGACGACCAAGCTGGAGTGGGCGAAGAAGCTCGGCGCCACGGAGATGTCGGTGCTGGACGATCCGCTGAAGAACTACGCGCAGCTCGGGGGCGGGGCCCTGCCGGCGGGGGACGTGTTCGTCTCCCAGGAGCAGTTCCTGAAGGAAATCTGGGAGGCGTATGAGAAGGGGCCCGGCGAGAAGAACGATGCGTACGCGAAAGGCCGCCTGAAGCAGCTGGAGACCCAGTATTCCTCCGACAAGGGGATGATCGTGAAAACGAAGTCCCCGAATCCCTGGTTCGGCACGACCTACATGTGGTATCCGCACCGCGAGGCGCCGGCGGAGGACGTCAAGCAGCTGGCACTGCTGAAGGGGCACCTCGGGAAGGACCAGTGGATCACGAAGTTCCGCAAAGTCCTCCGGAAGGACGAAATGACCGACGACCTGACGCTCGTGCCGGTCGAGGCTGCGAAAGAGCAGGAGTACGTCCGGATCATGCCCACTTCCCCTCCGTAATTTCGAGGAACTCCATGTCTCCCAGGAACTGGATCGTCGGGACCGTCACGGCCGCACTCGCGGCAGGCGCGATCGGCACGGCCGGGCTGTGGCGCCCGCCGGCGGCCGACGCCGCCTGCTGCTACTTCGCGGCCCAGGAAAAGGACATCACCCAGCCCGGCCAGAAGGCCTTCATCAGCTGGGATCCGGCTGCAAAGGTCGAATCCTTCACGGTGCAGCCGAAGTTCGAGGGGAACGCCGTGGATTTCGGGATGGTGATCCCGACGCCGACGCAGCCGAAGCTCGATGAGATGCCCAGGGACTTCTTCAAGGACCTGGCGATCTACACGATCCTGCTCCCGCTCGCGGAAGGGGTGGAGTTCCAGGACTCGAGCATGGTGGGCGCGGCGTTTTCCGGCGGGGACGAGGCGCCGTCAGACGCGCCGGCGATCCGGGTGCTCGAGGCCGGCGTCGTCGGTTCCCTCGACTACAAGATCCTGACCGCCGGGAACGCTTCGGGCCTGTTCGACTGGCTGAAGAAGAACGGGTATGCCTATGCCGGGGACGAGGAGACGCTGGACCACTATGTCGGCAGGAAGTGGGTCTTCACGGTGATGAAGATCGACCCGAAGCAGATGAAGAAGCGGGAGGACGGTTCGTACCTGGGAGAGGTGACGCCGACCCGGTTCACCTTCGCCACTGATCGCTGCGTCTACCCGCTTCGCATCACGCGGATTTCGGTCCCGGAGGCGACGGACGCGCTGTTTTACGTCCAGGCGCCGGAGCAGATGGACCTGGAGGGGGATCTTTCGTGGATGCCGTCCTTCCGGATGCTCTGGCTGACCTACATGCAGGGATGCTCGATCACGGAGAAGGAGGAGCAGGAGCTGGACGCTTACACCCGGTGGCTGGATGACAAGGTGGAGAAGGACGAGGGGTTTGAGACCACGAAGCTCGAGTGGGCAAAGCGGCTGGGTCCTGCCGACATCGCCCTGCTGGACGACCCGGTCCGCCTCTGGCCCTCGGGGGGCGGCGTGCCGCTGGCGGCGGGCGACCAGGTGATCTCCCACGAGCGGTTTCTCAGGGACGCGCGAACGATCCTGGATGTCCTGTCGCAGGAGGACCCGGCGTGGGCGAAGTCGAAGCTGAAGGAGTTCGAGACCGACTTTGCCGCTGCCAAGGGGGACCTGGTGCGTGTGGAGGACCCGACGGCCTCGCCGATCGGGGCGCGGTACGTGTTCTATCCCAGGAGGGACGCCCCGGAGGAGGAGGTGAAGGGGCTGATCCGTCTCAAGGGGCACCTTCAGGCTGACCGCTGGCTGACCAAGTTCCGGCGCGTCATCCGCAAGGGCGAAATGGCGGACGACCTGGTGCTCGTTCCGGTGCCGAAGGGGAAGGAGCAGGAGTACATCCGGCTGACGCCGGAATCGCCCCCGTAGCGCAGCGGCGTCCGGCGCAGCGGGACAGGAGCAACCGAATACTCGAAGGCTTCCCGGGAGAACCGATGAGACATTTCTGGGCCGTCACCGCCGTCGTCGGACCGCTGGCTGCGGCGGGGTGTTCCGGGCCGGAGGAGCCGGCCCCCGCAGGGACTTCCTGCGCGGATATCGTGGCGCTGCGGATGAAGGCGCAGGAGGCCAGCGGGATCCGCGGCCTTGCCGCGGGCGGGGCGGGCGCGATGCCGGTCCTGGCCTGGATCATGACGGGGCCGGACACGGCGGACGCGATCGCCGCGGCCGAGGAGGCGGCGGCCATCGGGCCGCCGGCGATTCCCGGACTGCTCGCGATTCTCGACTCCAACGCCTCCCGGGGCCGGGGCTGGGCCGCCTGGGCGCTCGGGGAAATGGGACCGAAGGCGGCCGCCGCCCTCCCCTCGCTCGAGAAGGCGGCCGACGACGCGGCGGCGGGGGCCGCGGCACGGGAAGCCATTCTGAAAATCAAAACACACTGAGGAGACTCGACATGCGGATCGGGACCAGATCGCTGGCGTTCGGCGCGGCCGTGGCGGCCCTCGGCGGGACGCTGCTGTCCCTCGGATCGTGGCCCGGGCCGCGCGCCGAGGCCGCCTGCTGCTACTTCGCCGCGCAGGAGAAGGACATCAATCAGCCGGGCCAGAAGGCGTTCATCACCTGGGATCCCCAGGCCAGGGTCGCCTCGTGGACGGTCCAGCCGAAATTCGAAGGGAACGCCGTCGATTTCGGGATGGTCATCCCCTCCCCCTCGCAGCCGAAACTCGACGAGATGCCGCGCGACTTCTTCAAGAACCTGGCGATCTACACGATCCTCCTGCCCCTCCCCGAGGGGATCTGGACCGAGATGATCGCCTACCCGGCCGCCGCGAACGCCGCCGAGGGCGCGGCCATGGGCGGCGGTGCCCGGCGCGAACGGGACGGGCACGGCGTCGAGGTGCTCGAGGCCGGAGTGGTGGGTTCGCTCGACTACAAGATCATCACCGCACAGAAGGCCGACGGCCTCTTCGCCTGGCTGAAAGAGAACAACTACGTCTACGGCGGCGACCAGGAGACGCTGGACTTCTACATCCGCAAGGCCTGGTTCTTCACCGTGATGAAAATCGACCCGAAGCAGATGAAAAAGAAGGGCGACGGGTCCTACACAGGCGAGGTCACCCCGACCCGCTTCACGTTCGCCTCGGACACCTGCGTCTACCCGCTGAAGATCACGCAGATCAGCGTCAAGGACCAGACCGATGCCCTGTTCTACGTCCAGGCGCCGGAGCAGATGGACCTGGAGGGGGACCTCTCCTGGATGCACAGCTACCGGGTGATGTACCTGACGTTCATGCTCGGGTGCAGCGCGAACGCCGAACAGCAGCAGGAACTCAACGCGCGGAACCAGTGGGTCGCGGCCAAGAAGGCGAAGGACCCGAAATTCGAGACGACCAAGCTGGAGTGGGCGAAGAAACTCGGGGAGGCCGAGATCGCCGTTCTCGACTCCCCTCTCGAGCACTACGCGCAGATGGGCGGCGGGGCCCTTCCTCCCGGCGACCGCGTCATTTCGCAGGAGCAGTTCCTGAAAGAGGTCTGGGAGGCGTTCGAGAAGGCGAAGGACCCGGACGGGGACGCCACGTATGCGAAGGCCCGCCTCAAGGAACTGGAGCAGCAGTACCCTTCCTCCAAGGGTGTGATCGTGAAGACCGACACGCCGAACCCCTGGTTCGGGACGACCTACATGTGGTACCCGCACCGTGAGGCCCCCGATGAGGACGTGAAGCAGCTGGCGCTGCTGAAGGGGCACCTGCAGAAGGGCCGGTGGGTGACGAAATTCCGCAAGATCCTGCGCAAGGACGAGATGACGGACGACCTGACGCTGGTGCCGGTCGGGGCCGGGAAGGAGCAGGAGTACGTCCGGATCATGCCGACGTCCCCTCCGTAGCAGGAAACGGGGAACCGGAGTACGGCGGGCGGCGTCCAACGGGGATCGCCGCCCGCCGGCAAATCGAAACCGCCCTGGAGAGATCGCCCCATGAATGCCCGGGACCTCGCACGCCGCTCCTTCGCCACTGCCGCATCCGTCGGGTTGCTCCTGTTCGCGGCCTCGTGGAGCGCAGGGCGCGACCTTGTCCCCTCCCCGGAGCGCCCCGGAGGGTCCGGGGACGACCCGATCCGCCGGCCGAAGGATCTCACGGGGATGTCGATCAAGTGCCCGCGCGTCCGGGCGGTGAGCTCCGCCGACACGGCGGAGGAGGGCGCCACCGGGTATCTTTTCGCCAGGGACCCCTGGATGGCCTGGGCCCGCGGCCGGGAGATGTTCCTCCGCGAATTCAGCGCGGCGGACGGCGCGTTCGGGGAGGCCGGGAAGCTGGGGGGGCAGGTGCTGGAGGACCAGGCGACGAAGATGATGAACCGGGACCACGTCTCCAGCTGCGCCATGTGCCACAACGTCCCGTTCCGCGACGCGGGGGCCGGGGTGACGATCCAGAAGAACTCCGGGTCGGGGCGCAACACCACGCACGCATTCGGCGCCGGGCTGCAGGAGACGCTCGGCTGGCAGCTGCGCCTCAAGATTCTCGAGCGCGGGGACATCAACCGCGACGGCTGGATCGGGAAAGGCGAGGCCGACCGCGTGCGCGCGATCGTCGACAACCTCCCCGCGGCGGTCGGCGGCGAGCGGGTCAGCGTGGATTTCGGGACGTTCGGCGACCTGGACGGCAACGGCAAGCCGGATCTCAATCCCGTCTGCTTCATCCACTACGTCGACCATGAGGGAAAGCGGATCTCCTGGGCGCGCGGCCTCGGGGAACCGGGGGTCGCGGGGTACACGTTCGAAGTCCAGCTCTTCGGCTGGGGGCATCGGAAGGGTGCCGTCGCGCCCACGCTCCGCGCGTTCAGCGCGAACGCGTTCGACATGCACGCCGGGCTCCAGGCCTACGACCCGATCCTGTCCGAGGAGCCGAACGGCGACTCCCTCGCGCATGTCTCGCTGGCCGGAATGCCCCAGTTCATCAGCGGGCGGACGCGGGACCGGGGCGTCGTCAAGGACGACCGCGGCGTGTCGCGCGAGGACCCGGACCGGGACGGCGTGCTGGAGGAAATCACGTCGGGCGATCTGGACCTCATCGAGTGGTACCAGCTGAATCACCCCTCGCCGGCCGAGAAGGAGCGGACCGCCCAGCGCGAGCGCGGGCGGCGGCTGATCACCACGGCGGGCTGCACCTCCTGCCACGTCCCGGACTGGCACCTCGAAGCCGGTGACCCGGGGAACCCCGACTACACCCGCCGCTACCTCGGCGACCGCAGATTCTTCGACATGCCGGTCGCCTGGAATCCCGAAACAGCGCGTCTCGAAGGACGCATCGAACGCAGGGATCCGGCCGCCCGCGCCGCGTTCACGATCCGCGGCGTCTACAGCGACTTCGCGCATCACGACCTCGGGCCCGCTTTCCACCAGATGCAGTACGACGGGTCCGTGCTCAAGAAGTTCAGGACCGCCCCCCTCTGGGGCGCCGGCTCGACCGCCCCCTACGGACACGACGGCGCCTCGCTCGATCTCGACGACGTCATCCGGCGCCACGGGGGCGAAGCGGCGGCCTCGACCCAGTTCTACGCGGCGCTGCCGGAGGGCGACCGCGAGGCCGTTCTCGCGTTCCTCCGCGGCCTGGTCCTGTACGGCGTGGACACCATCCCCTGCGACGTCAATGCCGACGGCCGCATCGAGCCGCACTTCCAGGTCGCCGGAATGGATACCGGCCTCGAACGCTGCAACCCGGAGTGGCTCTTCCGCATCCCCGGCAGGATCGAGGGAATGGTGCTCAACCCGGACGGCGTCCGCGTCCAGTCCTTCGCCCTGACCAACGTGGAGGAGGCGTACGGTGGCCGTCTGAAGTGGCTGCGAGACGACGACGGCGACGGATTCCCGGACGCGCGATTCGCAACGCCGGGAAAGTGACGTCCGCCGGAACTTGATCGACCCGGGGCCGCCTGCTTGACTGGCGGCCTCTTCTATTTCCGGGAGTCCCCGATGAAGCCCGCCGCATCCTGCGCCCTGCTGCTGGCCTGCCTGTCCGTGATCGGCGAAGAGGCGCCGCTGGACGTGGTCCCGAAGCTGGTGAAAGGTCAGTCCTGGAAGGTTGAACAGACCGTGGAGGTCCGCGCCGCGCTCCCGAAACGCGCGGGAGGACCGAACACGGAGCGCCCGCGGGTGAATTCGCCGGTGACGCTGAAGGAGGCCTGGACGGACACGGCGATCGAGGAGCTGGGTGCCGGAACGGGAACGGTCAAGCGGGCCTGGACGGAGGCGAAAACGGGGCCCGAGCCCTCGACGCTGGTCGGAACGGAGCTGACGCTGACCGCGGCCGAGAAGGACCGCACGACGGTCGCGCTCCGGAAGGGCAAGCCGGGGGACGAGGCGGTGCTGGCGCTGGGCAAGGCGCCGATTGAGGCGGTCGGGCTGCTGCGGGCGGGGCGCGCGATCCAGGCGGGAGAAACCTGGACGGTCCCGGCCGCCGTGGTGGCGTCGATGCTGCGTGCGCTGGCCGCGGGGTTCGGCGGGGCGGGCCCGGTGGCGAAGGGCCAGACAGCGGGGCTGCAGACCTTCCTGAAGGGCGAGGGGGAGGTGGCCTGGCTCTGCGAGGTCAAGGCGACGGTGAAGGACGGCGCGAAGAAGGGGGAGCTGGTGATCGACCTTGCGGGGCAGCGCGGGGACGGTTCGGCGTCCACGGAGATCAAGGGGTCGCTGGCGTTTGACGGAGCCCGGCGGCGGCCGTCCGCGTTCTCGCTGACGATCACGCGGAGCCTGCGCGCGAACGACGAGCTGGAAACGGACGGATTCACGGAGACCTGGGTGGTGACGAAGACCTGGAAGTAGGGCCGACAATCGGCCCGCAGCCGGGCGTTGCGGCTTATGATGAGGGGATGCACGACGTGACTGCGATTCCGCCGCTTCCCCGACGGTCGGACACGGCCCACAAGGGCGATTTCGGCCGGGCGCTGGTCGTCGGGGGGAGCGTCGGGCTGTCCGGGGCGGCGTTGCTGGCCGCGGGGGCGGCGGGCTTGTAGTGAAGGGTCTCGCCCTCGACGAAGGGCAGCCCGGCCCACGCGGCGTGGTCGAGCACGACGCCCGTCGC
>JABWAY010000289.1 GCA_013360825.1 Candidatus Brocadiia bacterium
GCAGCCGGGCCGACTGGCTGATCGAGAAATGCGTCGAAGCGGGGGTGGACGCGATTTTCCCGGTCCTGACCCGCCGCGGGGTCGCCACCGCCGAGGGGGCCTCGCGCCGGGAACGGTGGGGGCGGCTCGCGTCCGAGGCCGCGAAGCAGTGCGGCCGCGCGGGTCTCCCCGAAATCCTCGAGCCGCGGCCGCTCGCCGAGGTCCTGGAGCTGACCTCCTCGTGGCCGGTCCGGCTCGTCGCGGACCCGGAGGGAGGACCGCCGGGGTCCGTCCCGCACGGGGACGCGGTGGTCTTCGTCGGCCCGGAAGGCGGCTTCGCCCCCGATGAACTCACCGCAATGGCCGCGTTCCCGCGCCTGCGCCTGGCTCCGGACATCCTCAAGGTCGAAACCGCCGCGGTCCTCGCCGCCGCCGCCCTCGCCCTCCGGGGAGCCCCCTGAACTCCGGCCCCCCGCCCGTCAGTGCTCCAGCCCGAGCCCCAGATCCTGCCGGTGCGTCCACCACCCCTGCCACTTCTCGGGATCCGAGCCGAACTTCTGGCCCGACAGCGTCTCCAGCGCCCGCTGCGCCGTGTCCGCGACCCGCTGGTCCGGATCGGTCATCGCCCCGATCAGCGGATTCACCACGTCGTCGATGTGGATGTTGAACAGCGCGCCGACCGCATACATCCGCACCTCCGAGTTCTCGTCGCGGATTCCCTTCTCCACCACCGCCGTGATCGTGTCCTTCCGCGCCACCGCCCCGATGACGGTCAGCGCCTGGCAGCGCACCCGCCAGTCCGGGTCCGAGAGCAGCTCGACGACGCGCGGCATCGCGCCCTTGTCCGTGTTGCGCCGGACGACCTTCGAGATCGCCCCGAGGGCGACGACGCGGATTTCCGCGTCCGGATCCCCGAGCTGGGCGATCAGGGGCGGCATCGGGGTCTGGTCGCTGGCCTTGACGGCGATGCCGTAGAGGGCGTGCATCCGGACGAGGGTGTCGGGGTCCTGAAGGGCCTCGACCATGAGTCCGATCACGTCGTCCTTGAGGCCGAAGCCGAGCGTCGCGGCGGCGACCATCCGGCCGCGCCAGTCGTTGCACCGCAGGGCCTTGACCAGCAGGTCGCGCTGCTCCTCGGCGACCCGCATCAGCTCGTGCTTGGCGGTGTTCTGGTCGTCCACGAGCCCGCCGCGGCGGGCCTTGTCGTAGCGCTGGAATTTCGCGTCGACTTCCAGCACCCACTCCTCCTCGTCCACCGAGAGCTGATCGTCGGCCAGCGGCTTTGCCCGGCACCCGGCGAGCATCGGCAGGCCCACGGCGAGGACGACGGCGGACGCGCGACGGAACATGTCGGTCTCCTGGAGGTGTTTCCCGATTGAACGACTGCGGCGGCAAGGGGTTGGGGCAAAAAACAGCGCGGCCCGGGGCGGGAGTCCCCCCCGGGCCGTGGAAGGCTACTTGAGAAGGGCGCTCCGGACCAGCGCCCGGAGGACTTCGCTTCTGCGGACGACCGCGGCGGCGGGAGGGCCCGCCTGGCGGTAGAGATCGGTGAAATCCCGTCCCGCATCCGAGGACTCGATTTCGGCGTCGCGGAGCCGGCGCAGTTCGGCGACGCGCGGCGTGGAGGGGGAGCCGAAGGCCGCGGTGGCCACGACGCAGTGGACGCGGCCGTGGTGGCCGTCGTCGTCGTCGTCGTTGGAGTAGTACCCCGACCCGCTCCCGCTCGAACTCGACGCCGCGTCCGACCGGTACAGTCCGCCGCCCGCCGGATTGCTCGTGCCCGCCCAGATCTTGCCCGCGAACGCCGTGTAGTCGTTCAACCGGAAATTTCCGGGATCGCCGAACCCGTCGTCGTCGTCCTGGTCGTATCCGCCGCCGCTGAACGTCACGAAGACCTCGAAGGCTTCCCCGAACCGCGCCTCCGTCCCCACGTACATCGGCGAACCGAAGTTCTCCAGGTCGGTCACGCGGTCGTTCGCGTCGTCGCCGAGACCATCCAGGGCCCGCAGGAAGAAGTCGATGTCGTTGGGGGTCGACCAGATCTCGAACCCGTCCACCGTGTTGTGCGTCCCTATGTACATGTGCCCGTAGTAGACCTCAAGCGCCGTGAAGGCCCGGTTGTCCGAGGTTCCGAACCCGTCGTCCACGAGGACGGTGAACCCGCCCCCGCTCGAGATCCGGACCAGATGGGCGCCGTCCGAGGTGTTCGTCGTCCCCGCGTACAGGCTGCTCCCGGAATCCTCGAGATCGTTGATCGCCGTGTTGTCCGCGTCCCCGAACCCCGTCGTCGTGATCGAGGTCGTCCACGTCGTCCCGTCCGGCGATCGCCAGAGATGCGCCCCGCCCCCGCCGGTGTTCCGCGTCCCCGCATACAGGCTCCCGCTGAAATTCTCCAGCGCCGTGATCTCGACGTTCGCCGGATCGCCCAGACCGATCGGACACGCCGCGGTCCAGATCAGCCCGTCGCTGGAGCGATAGATCCGCCCCCCCGCCGGCCCTTCCGTCGCCGCATACAGGAACCCGCCGAACTCCTCGAACTCCGAGACCTTGGTCATCCCGTCGCCGAACCCGCCGATGAAAACGGGGTCGAACGTGGCGCCGTCCGCGGTCCGGTAAATGCGGCACCCGAGCGCCGTGTTCTGCGTCCCGATGTACAGGTGGCTGCCGAACTGCCGCAGCGCGGTCACCCCGGTGTTGCTCGGCAGGTCGATCCCGGGTCCCGCGATCGGATCCCACCCGCCGGCCGACGCAATCGCGGCCGTGAGAAAAACGATGGCGAACGGTTTCATGGCGCCTCCGGATGTCCCCCCTGCGTTCCCCGAATGGTACCCGGGGAGACCGCCCCCGGCCAGCCCGGTCAGCCGCCGAGCGCGGCGCGAAGCGCCCCGGACTCCGTCCGGATCTCCCGCAGGACTTCCGTCAGTCTCCCCGGCGCCGGCGACCCCGGCGCTCCCGCGGCCGCTTTGCGGTCCTCCGGATCGCCCAGGCCCGCCTCCCGGTACGCCCGCAGCCGCGCGGCGATCTTCTCCCGCACGATCGGCGCATTGTCGATGCCGCGCAGGATGCCATGGTGCGAGAGCATCGTCGCCGCACCCCCGGCCGCCTGGTTCGCGGCCGCCATCCCCCCTCCCCCGGCCGTCTCCACGATCACGTCCGCGATCCCGAACCACCGCTGCAGCGGCCCCTGCACCACCGTCAGGTTCTGCACGTTCGCGTACGTCAGCGTGACCTCGCGGACCTGCCAGACACCCTCGCGGATCCGCAGCGACCGGTCGGTCACGATGTACCAGCGCAGCTCGTAGTTCAGCCGCGTCGTCACATAGAACGAGGCCGCCTTGAACGCAATCACCCCGAACACCAGGACCAGCTCCAGCACCCCGACCCACGCCAGCCCCTTCCGCCGCAGAAACTCCGCGCCGAGCACCCCCGGGACCATCATCCCGGCGGCGACGACCACCAGCCCGAGCGCCGACGTCAGCAGCAGATAGTTCAGGTACTGCGGCGACGCGCGGAACACCTCCACCGAGTCGTGCGCCCCCGCCGGCTCGTCCGGAGGCGCCGCCGGCACCTGCAGCAGAAACAGCGCCCACCCCTTCATCCACTCATACATCCGCCCCCCCCTTCCCCATCCGCTCCCGGATCGCCCGCAGGTCGTCCCGGATCCCGCGCAGCAGCGTCACCGCCTCGTCGTCCACCGGCGTCGACGCCCCGGCCGCGACCGCCGCCCGCGGCGACGCATTCCCGCGCATCCGCGAGTAGAGGAAGTCGCGGATTTCCTCGAAGCGCTCCGTCCCCTCGATCGAGAGTTCGGCGCCCGAGGACCCGGAGGCGGTCTGGATCTGGACGGTGCCGAGCCCGAGCCACCGTTCGACCAGGCCGCGCGAGAGGTGGATGTCCTGGATGCGGGCGTAGGTGAGGACGACTTCCTTGCGGAACAGGATTCCCCAGCTTGCAGACACGCCTTCCTCGTCGAAGCGGAACTTGAGGGTGTGGTACCGGAAGTAGAGGGGGAGGAAGATCAGGGGCTGGAAGACCAGGCCTGCGCAGGACTGGATGAAGTAGAGCCAGAACAGGTTCTTGTGGGGGCGCGTGATGGCGTAGATGGAGGCGGGATCGACGGGGTTCATGGGCGGGGAGAGTAGACGATTTGCGGCGGGGGGAGAAGGGTGCGGCGGGGCCCGAATTTCAGCCGGACGCGCCTTGACGCGGGAGGAATCCGTGATATCATTTGATTCTCTTGATCTGGGAGTGATTGCATGCCCCGTTCTCCGTCCTGGTCGTGCATCGAGTGCGGCCACGGCTCGCCGCGGCGGCTGGGCCAGTGTCCGTCCTGCCAGGCGTGGAACACGTACGAGGCGGAGCCGCCGGCGCCGGTCGCCGGGACGGCCTGGGCGGGGGTCCGCGACCGGGCGCGGCCGATCGCGGAGATCCCGGAGAGCGCGGAGGAGCGGATCCCGACCGGGTCGCGGGAGTTCGACCGCGTCCTGGGCGGCGGATTCGTCCGCGGCTCGACCGTCCTCGTCGGCGGCGATCCCGGCGTCGGCAAATCCACCCTCCTCCTGCAGGCGGCGGACCGGGTCGCGCAGTCCGGCCGGACCGTCCTTTACCTGAGCGCCGAGGAATCCGGCCCCCAGGTCCGGATGCGCGGCCGCAGGCTCTCCGTGGACGCCCAGAAACTCCTCGTCGGAAATGGCACCTCCCTGCTCGACTTCGCGGCCGACATCGCAACCCACGCCCCGGACCTCGTCATCGTCGACTCCATCCAGACGGTCTCGCTCCCCGACCTCCCCGGCGTCCCCGGATCGCTCGTCCAGGTCCGCGAATGCGCCGCGCGCCTCACCGCGACCGCGAAAGCCGCCGGATTCACCGTGGTCCTGATCGGCCATGTCACCAAGGAGGGGTCCGTCGCCGGCCCCCGAACGCTCGAACACCTCGTCGATGCCGTCCTCTACGTCGAAGGCGACCGCCTCCAGGACTACCGCCTCCTCCGCGCCGTCAAGAATCGCTTCGGCTCCACCGGCGAACTCGGCATTTTCCAGATGTCCGCCCGCGGCCTGGAGGACGTCGCCAACCCGTCCCGCTACTTCTCCTCGCGCTCCCCCTCCGGTACTCCGGGGAGCGTCGTGACCCCGGCGCTGATCGGGACGCGGACGCTGCTGGTGGACGTCCAGGCGCTCACCACCCGCGCCGGTTTCGGCACCCCGGCCCGGCGCGCGACCGGCGTCGATCCGACACGCCTGGCCGTCCTCCTCGCCGTCCTGGAGAAACGCGCCGGCCTCTCCCTGGCCGCCGAGGACGTCTTCGTCGCCACCGGCGGCGG
>JABWAY010000290.1 GCA_013360825.1 Candidatus Brocadiia bacterium
GGACGACAGGGCGTGCCGCTGGTGGAAGGACAGGTCCCGATGGAGGAAAGCCTGCGCGCGCCGGAGGTGCAGGCGGAGAGGGTCGGGACGCTGTGGAATATCGTGGGAAATTGGCGAGCCGTGCTGGTGGTCTGCAGGGGTCATTGCGGAGAGAACACATGAATCTAGATCCAATGCGCAACTCGCTTCAGGACATTCTGCTGGCGAGTGATCGTGGAAAGCAGATCCAACCAGGAAATGGTGGCGCCTCCCCACGCGCTGGGGTCATGGTGCCATCGACTTCCCCCCCGGGTCGACTGAGAGCAGCGACTTCCAGAGCCGCGTCGGAGAGCATCGTTCTGCGGCCAACCAGTTCGGCAATGCACTTTCTTCTCGAGGAGGGCAAGATTCCAGCCCCCGACGACCTGCTCCCCAAAGACGAGCTCGAGCCGGATGTCCCAGCTGAACTCGCGTTCCACGTCATCGCTCAGTGGTTCTGTAATTGCATCGCCATCAATGGGCTAGTCGGCCTTGCGGCTGATGGGACTGATGGCGAACGCGCTGGAGCAAGACATCTCATCCACTTGCTCAGGCGGCTCTGTCCGGAAATCATCGACAAATGCCTTCAGGACATTGCAGCAGGGACGATTCCACATCTAAGTGCATTGGCACGCTCACTCATTGAAGATGTGCAGGAGGAGGCCTTCTACGAGGAATTGAGCTGCTGTCTGGCGGAACTGATCCGAAACAAGCTGATGAGAGAGTTCCGCATGCCTCAGCCGGCACAGGTGTGTTGCGCCCGGACAATCAATTCCATTCGGAATGGCACCGGGAGGAGCGCGCTGGGTGTGGTGGAGCAGGCTCAGATTGTGGGTGGAATCGAGAACGGGGATGAGGACATGGCCATAAGGACAATCACTGATGCACTCGACTCGCGATAGCAACTCGTTGACGGAATGTCCATTGCGTCCTCGGTCACACAATTTGTGCGCAGTCGTACTCTGCTGCACTCTGATTTGTGTCGCATCGGCAAGAGCTCAGTCTCAGGGTGTTTGTGAATCGCACGCATGGGAAGTGCGACAGATAGAGAAGTCGAGCGGCCCAGAATTCTTTGGCGACTTCCGAGTTGCCTCATTGGGGCCCGGCGTTCGTGCGCTCTGGGTCTCTAACACGGAGCGGGGTCGCCAATTCGAAAAGTGTGAGCTATTCACCTGTACGATTGACTTGGAAGGGACAAGGGGAGAACCTCCGGCACGAATCAGTCGCGACGGACTTCTTGCCGGAGACCCGCAAATCTCAAACAATGGTGGTGAAGTGACAGTCTCATACATGCATACGCGGGGTGCTGTCATCCTGAGGTCGGAGCATGGCAATGGAACATTTCGCGAATATGCCGATGTCTCACGAGAATTGCCTTCAGGGTTCGACTATCCTCTGCACGTGAGTTGGCAGGCTGACTCCGTCCTGTTGATCGCGAGCTACTTCACACCGCGTCCGCGCGCGACGGCAATACAATGCACTCGTGAGGATATTGTCAAACTGGAGGACATTGTGACGAAGGGGACAGTGCTGCAAGGTCAATCATTCAAGACCTATTGTTGTTCCAGCGACCTCCAGCGTTCTCGTTTGTTCCTGACGGGCGAGCAGCCGTCGGCTGCCGGTTCAATCGCCATCCAGATAGAGCTTGATGCTTCGTTGCGCATTGTCTCGGTTACCCAATTCCCACTTCGCTTTCGGATTAGGAAAGATGCTGAGCTTCACGTGACCGATTCGAGCATTCCTGATCTTCACACGCATGACGGGCCGTTCTCTGATCATAAGGACGGGCTGACCGCAGTCGTGTGGATTGCGGGCATTGGAGATGACGCGGAGGCGGTCGTTGGGTGCATCAGAAATGGGGCCGGCGAGTGGGAGGGGCCGTTGGTTCTTCGCGAAGCCAAAGCGAATTCGCTTTTCCTGCCCTCGGTCTGCGTTGGACCCGACAAGATGACGTGCTTCAGCTGGTGCGAAAGGATGTCCGAAGAAGTGTACTCGCTCAGGTACTGCCTGGCCGGCAGTCTGAAGGACGACCCGCTCCTATCGATCCAAGACGCTGCAGCGCAACTGAGTTTCCCGCAGCATCCTGGTTTTTCCAGGCAGTCGGCATGGCATCGCAGCGGCTTCCTGTTGTTGGGTTGGTGTGGAGCTTGGGGGGGGACTCGTGGGGTCTTTATCGCGACGTGCAGGCTGCGCAGTATGTAGCCTCGCGGTACGACGTGTCCGTCCGGTGATCCCAGCTCGCGCTGGCCGTCGCGGCGTCGCGGAGGAGGGCTTGGCGGAACAGGTCGGCGAGCCCGGCGCTCACCGACGGGAATGGGGCCGCCTGCCGGGGCACGGCGCGGGCGCGACGGACGACTCAGCGTCCCAGCGCCTCCCGGAGCGATGCGGAGATCCGGCCCGCGACGGTGGGGGAGAGGAACGCCAGGACAGGCCAGCGGCCGGAGTCCCGGTCGATCAGGGTCACGGTGATCCGGGGGTCGCGGAAGACCTGTCCGCCCGCATCCCGCGCTTCGTAATCGGAATCAATTCTCACCGTGACCCGGGGGAGTTCCAGGACGCCGTCCTTCGGCTCGAGCCCCTCGGGATTCACGCCGGCCCGCATCGACCCGTCGTCGTCCTTCCCCGCCGCCTTCCCCTCGCGGATCAGCGCCTCGAGGCGCCCCTCGAGCCACGTTGCGGTCTCCCGCGACATCGTGACGCGGACCGGTGCCCCGTCGGCCGAGTCAAGCGACAGCGCCACGCCGTCCGCCGTCGCCTTCGCGCCCCAGGACCCCTGCGTCAGGACGAGCCCCCCGTGTTCGTTCAACCGCCCGGCCTTCAGGTTCACGGTCAGGGAGGCGGTCGGCTGCGGGAAGAGCGCATCGGTGAGGCGGGCCTGGACGCCGAAGATGTCGGCCTGATCGTTGCTGAGAATGATGAGGACCGTGTCCTCGTCGGGGAAGCGGTCCAGCGTGCAGAGGTATCCCGCGACCGAGCCCCCGTGGCTCACGCGCAGCTGTCCGCCGGGGAGAGTGGCCACCTGGCACCCGGCGCCGAAGCCGCCCATGGCGGGGGTCTGGTGTTTCGCCTTCGCCGCGGCGTTCAGGATGGTCTCGCCGCGCATGGCGCGGTCGAAGCGGAAGAGGTCGTACGCGGTGGTGACGATCCCGCCCATCCCGCGGTAGCCCCATCCCCAGCCCCACTCGATCGCCGTCCCCACGTCCGCGTTCTTCCGGCCGTCGCGGCGCACGGTCGCGCGCGCGGCGTCGAGCCCCTTGTCCTGGACGAATCCGCTGTCCTTCATTCCGGCGGGCTTGAAGATCGCCTCCCGCAGATACTCCTCGAACTTCTTCCCGGAGGCCTTCTCGATGATGACCCCGAGCAGCGCATACCCCGGGTTGCAGTACTCGAATTTCGTCCCGGTCTTCGACGAGAGCGGCTGCTTCATCGCCAGCGCCACGAACTCCTCGGCCGTCTCGCGCGAGGCGTACCCGAGCAGCGCCTCCCCCGAAATCCCGCTCGTGTGGTTGAGGAGATGCTGGACCGTGATCTCCTTCTTGTCCGCCGGGACCCCCTTGAAGAACTTCGAGATCGGGTCCGCCGTCTTCAGCCTCCCCTGCATCTCGAGCTTGAGGATCGCGATCGCCGTGAACATCTTGCTCGTGCTGGCGATCTCGAACAGCGTCCGGGGGTCGTTCGGGCGGCGGGCGTAGTCCGCCGCGCCGTACCCTTTCGCGAGCACGACCTTTCCGCCCCGCGCGGCGAGGACGACGCCCCAGAACGGGCGTTCCGGATCGGCCTGGACGGCGGCGTCGATCGCCTTCCCGAGCTCGCCGTCGACGACGACGGCATCCTGGGCGGAGAGGGGGAGGGGAAGGGCGAGCAGGGCGGCGAGGAGGAGTGTGCGCATGGGGGAAGTCTACGCCGCCGGCGCGGGAAAACTCCCGGATTGATCCGCGGTGCCCCGTCCCCCTGCGCGCCCGGCGCAGCGCTATACTCGCGGACATGCTCGGCAAGCTCGCCCTCCTCGGCGCGGCGAGTTACTTCCTCGCCCTCGTCATCGTCCCGATCCTGATCGCGCGGATGCCGGCGGATTACTTCGTCGACGATCGCCCCCTCGTGTCCCGGAGGCACCCGGTCCTGCGCCTCCTCCTCCTCGCCCTCAAGAACCTCATCGGCCTCGCCATGATCGTCGCCGGCATCATCCTCATCCCGCTTCCCGGCCAGGGATTCCTGACGCTGCTCCTCGGCCTGACGCTCGTCAACTTCCCGGGCAAACGCTCGCTCGAGCGGAAACTCGTCGCCTGGAGCCCGATCCGCCGCGTCGTGCAGTGGATCCGGCTGAGGGCCGGGAAACCGCCGCTGGTGATTCCCTAGGAAGGTCCCGGGAGGGAGATTCCGGGGGCCGCTGCTGTTTCCGTTCGTCGCCGGGGCTGTCGCCCGCCGCACACCGGCAGTATCCTTTCCCCGATGCCCGCCTCCCCCGACCCCCGGTCGCATTTCCCCGCCCTCGCGTCCGGCGTCGCCTGGCTGGACAACGCCGCGGGGGCGCAGGTCCCGCGGCGGTGCATCGACGCGATCAGCGCTTACCTTGCGGGCGGGACGGGGAATGTGTGGCAGGCGTATCCGGCGTCCCGCGCGGTGGACGCGATCAAGGTGCGGGTGCGGGAAGAGACGGCGGCGTTTCTCAACTGTCGACCCGGGGAGGTCGCGATCGGGACGAGCAGCACGGCGCTGGCGTTCCAGCTGGCGCGGGCGTTTTCGCGGATGTGGGGGGCGGGGGACGAGGTGGTGATTTCGGAGCTGGAGCACGAGGCGAACGCGAGCCCGTGGCGGGGGCTGGAGCGGCAGGGGGTGGCGGTGCGGGTCTGGCGGGCGCGGTGGCCCGAGGGGCGGCTGTCGCTCGATGCCCTGGCTGCCCACGCCCTGGCCCTGTTCCTGGCGCAGCTCTCCAACCTGATGGCCGGCAACATCTCGATCGTGCACGGTGTGATCGGCTCGTCGCGCACCTTCATGGGCGAGGAGTCGGCAGGCGTCGACGCGGTGCGCATCGCGATGTCGCGGATCGCCGCCGGACAGAGCCGGATCGCGCTGGTGGGCGGCGCCTACAATGCCGAGCGCTGGGACATCGTACAGCATCTCGTGATGGGCGGCGTGCTGCGCCACGGCGAGCCGACCGGCGTGTGGGAGCGGGCCGGCGACGGCGGCGGCATGGAGCTCGGCACCATCGGCGCCTTCCTGGTGCTGGAGGAGCGCCGGCATGCCGAGGCGCGCGGCGCCAAGCCCTTCGCGCGTATCT
>JABWAY010000015.1 GCA_013360825.1 Candidatus Brocadiia bacterium
ATCGCTCCGCCCGCGCCAGCCAGACGATCCCCGATCCCCAGGCGACGGCCAGCAGGAGCGCCGTCAGCAGCCAGAGCAGCGGTCGCGACCCCGCCGGATCCCCGCCCGGAGGCGCCGGCCGGATGATGACGGTCCCGCGCCGGTCGCCGCCCTCCATCTACCGGATCACCCCGTGCTTCTTCCCGATCTTCGTGAATCCCTCCACCGCGCGGTCCAGATGCTCGCGGGTGTGCCCCGCGCTGATCTGAACCCGGATGCGCGCCTGCCCCTTCGGCACGACCGGGAACGAAAACCCGATCACGTAGATTCCCTCGACCAGCAGGTCCTTCGCCATCTCCCCGGCCAGCCGCGCATCCCCCAGCATGATCGGAACGATCGGCGTGAACCCCGGCTTGATCTGGAACCCGGCCTCGGTGATCCTCCCCCGGAAATGCTTCGTGTTCGCCTCGAGCCGGTCGCGCAGCTCCGTCGTCTTCGCGAGAAGCTCGAACGCGCAGATCGACGCCTCCACCACCGGGGGCGGCAGCGAATTGGAGAAGAGATACGGGCGCGACCGGTTCCGGAGCCAGGTGACGACCTCCTGCCGCGCCGCGGTGAACCCCCCGAGCGCGCCGCCCAGCGCCTTGCCGAGCGTGCTCGTCAGGATGTCCACGCGTCCCAGAACCCCGTGGTGCTCCGCCGTCCCGCGCCCGGTGCGGCCGATGAACCCCGTGGCGTGGCTGTCGTCCACCATCACGATCGCGCCGAACCTGTCCGCCAGCTCGCAGATCTGCGGAAGGGGCGCGACGTCGCCGTCCATGGAGAAGACGCCGTCCGTCGCGATCATCCGGTGCCGCGCGTCCTTCACGGCCTCCAGCTGCACCGCGAGATCCGCCATGTCCCCGTGCCGGTAGCGGTGACGGCGCGCCTTGCAGAGCCGGACGCCGTCGATGATCGAGGCATGGTTCAGCTCGTCGCTGATCACCGCGTCCTCCTCGCCGAGCAGCGTCTCGAACAGCCCGCCGTTGGCGTCGAAGCAGCTGGAGTACAGGATCGCGTCGTCGAGCCCGAAGAACGCCGCGATCGTCTGCTCCAGCACGCGGTGCCGGTCCTGCGTCCCGCAGATGAACCGCACCGAACTCATCCCGTAACCCCGCTGGTCCAGCCCGCGGTGCGCCGCGGCCACCAGCTCCGGGTGCGAGGACAGACCCAGGTAGTTGTTCGCGCAGAAATTCAGCACCTCCCGCCCCGCGACCCCGATCGTCGCGGCCTGCGGCGTCGAGAGAATGCGCTCCTCCTTGAAGGTGCCGGCTTCCTTCATCCCGGCGATCTGCCCGGCCAGAAATTCCCGCAGCGGACGGTCCATGGGTCGCCTCCAGGAGGGGTGAACGGCCCAGTCTAGTCCGCGGCGGCGGCGAGGGGAAGGAACGCCGCCCGGGGGGGCAGGCACGCCCCCTCAGTACGCCTCGAACACCCAGTCCTTCCAGAGCTCGTCCAGCTCCCTGTACCCCTTCACCCCGAACGCCTCCCGGATCGCCTCCTCCTGCTTCACGTCGTTCCGCAGGTGGTCGATGAACGCGAAGAACCTGTCCCGGTGCTTCGTCATCATGAAGTCCACCAGGCTCCACGCCTTGCACCCCTTCCGCGCATTCAGCGAGTTGATGTGCCCCTCCATCACCTCGTCGATCGGCGGATTGGTCCCGTCCTGGATCATCTCCCTGACGAGCCCTTTCCAGTCGAGCGGGTTGTCGAACGAACGCCCGCCGCCGCCCCCGCCGCCCGTCATCGAAAACGCGATGCACCGTGTCTCCGCCGTCTTCAGGAGCCGGTCGGTGAACCAGTACGCCATCCCCTCGTCCAGCCAGGCGCGCGTGTCGACGCCGGACCAGGCGGCGAACTGGTGGTGGATCGTGTCGTGGACGCAGACGTCCTTCACGTACGCCCAGTCGCCGCCGCCCTGCACCACCTCCGAGAAATGCGCGGGGCGGAACTTCGTGAAGCCGCCGAGGTTCCGGTAGTTCGTCCTGTTGTGCGGCTCGATCTGGTCGCAGGTATCCACGAATGTCTCGTGCTCGGACTTCGTCTGCACGAACACGAACTCCACCTGGAAGTCGAGCCCGCCCTCCTCCACGCGGAACTCCTCCAGGAACGCCGCCCGCGCACCCTCCGCGCACCGGACCAGCTCCCGGATCTGCGAGTCCGTGTACAGGCCCGTGACCAGGAAATTCGCCGAGCGCCGTTTCGTCAGCTTCCACCCGGTCGCCTTTTCCGTCGCCGTCTGCTCCGCGTACTCCTCCCCCTCCTTCGCCCCGGCGATCTTCTTCCCGCCCTCCGCCCGCTTCTTCACGTCCTCCGGCGGAACCCACCGGTTGTCCTGCTTCTCGTACCCCAGCGCCGCCCGCGCCTTCGCATGGTCCGTGTCGTACTCGAGGAGGAACTTCCATGTCTCCTCCGCCTCGCGCGCCAGGCCGCCTTTCGCCGCGGACTCCGCCAGCCCCTCCAGATCCTTCACGATCTTCACGAACGCCGGCTTGCGCTTCTCCTCCAGCGCCCGCAACGCCGCCTCACGGTCCGACTCGCTCCCCTCGTTCACCTTCTTCACGGTCGAGGCCGGGTCGTCCTTCCACACTCCCCCGTCGAGCTTCCTCCCGGCCCCTTTCTGGGCCTCCGCGTTCGCAGGGTCGAGTTCCGCGGCGCGCACGTTCTGTTCGAAGGCGACCTTGTAGAGTTTGCGGCTCCACGCGAAGCGCGCGAGGGAAACGTGTTCTTTCGCCGCGCGCTGGACGGCTGCGGTCCGGCGTTTTGCGAACTCCGCGGCGGCGTCCGCGGGAGGCTCGGCCAGCGAGCATGCGGCAAAGGCGGCGACCATCGGGGCAAGGGCACGGGTGGGGCGCATGAAAACCTCCGGTGTTCTGATCCCGGAGCGAGTGTATCGCGTCGGGGGATCCGGAGCGGAAGAATCAGAGCTTCTCCGCGAGCCAGGCGGCCCAGCGCGACTGCAGCCCGTCGTAGTCCTCCACGCCGAGCAGCTCGAAGAGCGCCTCGACGGCGGGGTCGCCGTCGGCGAGCCGGTCTGCGTAGCCGCGGAGGGCCTCAGGCTTCGTCTCCAGGATCCAGTCCACGAGGCTCCACGCCTTGACCATCGAGTCCAGTTTCAGGTCGTCGAAACGGGCCCGCAGGACCGTCCGCATGTCGGGATCGGTCCCCTCGCGCAATCCCCGGCGCAGGTCGCGCCGCCAGAGGAGCGTGGAGTCGGCGCGCGCGTCCGGCCCCGTGTTCCGGGTCTGGTCGGTGCAGCGGACGCGGGCGGCGGAGAAGAGCCGGTCGGAGAGCCAGAAGGCGTACCCCTCCTGGAGCCAGGCCGGGGGGTCCTTCAGCTTGAAGCACCCGACCAGGAGGAGGTGGGCGATCAGGTGCGCCGAGGCTTCGGCGTAGTATCCCGGGGCGGGATCCGCGGCCCAGACCTCGAAGGTGATCGAGGGCTGGAAGGTGGACCAGCCGCCGAGGGCCGCGTAGCTCGCGCGTTCGCGTTCGTCCAGCGGCGTGCACCTGGTGAGGAACCTGAGGTGGTCGGCGTGGCTGCCCAGGAAGACCGCCGTCATCCTCCCGACCCGGCGTTTTTCCTCGATGGAGAACGCCTCCTGGAACGCCGCGCGCGCGGTTTCGGAAGCGCGGGTGATCCGTGCGAGTTCCGCCTGGGGGAGTTTTCCCTCGATGTCGAAGTGACCCGAGACGCGGCGCTCGAGTTTGAGCCCCGAGTCGCGCGTCAGGTCGCCCTGGCGCTCGGCGGCCTTTCCGCCATCGGCGTCCTCCAGGGCGCGCAGGAGGGTCCGTCGCGCGGCGGCCTCCGCGGCCGGGTACCACCCGTCTCCCGCCTGTTCCCATCCGGAACCTTTCAGCGCCGCCTCGTTCTGCCCGTCGTACCGCCGGACCAGGATCCAGAGGTCGGTCGCGCGGCGTGAGTAGCCGCGCTCCTCGGCCCACCGGGCCAGCGCCGCGAGCTCCCGCGCCGCCGTCACCTCGGTCGCCGTCCGCTTCTTCCGGTAGACCTCCAGCCGTTCCGCGATTTCGCGCGGCTTTCCATCGTTGACCAGGGGAGGATTCGCCCCGCCGTCGCGCACCCAGGTGTCGCCTCTGCGCACGAAGCCGAGCGCCCTGCGCGCCTCCTCGTGGTCCGGCTCCACATCGAGCGATTCGGTCCATTCCTGCCAGGCGGGGATCGGAAGGCCGTTGTCGGCGCACCAGCGGGCCGCGAGGCGGTGGGACTTCCCCACCGCGCCGGCGGCGGCCCGGCGGCGGCGCTGGTATTCCGCCTCCCCGGCATCCTCCGCGAGGGCGGGGAGGGCCGCGAGGAGACAGAGGGCCGCGGCGCTACCGCGTTTCATCGAGCCACTCCTCCCACGCCAGCTCGAGCGCCTCGTACGACTCCGCTCCGAGCGAGCGCCGCAGGGCCTTCCCGGAGGAGCCTGAGCGGCAGCGGGTCAGGAAATCGTGGAGTCGGTCGCGCCGGGACGTGAGGAGCCAGTCGACGAGGCTCCAGGCTTTCACGGCCATCGCGGCGTCGAGTTCGCCCGGCCCGGCGCGCGTGATGTCGCGGATGGCGGGATCGATTCCCTCCCAGGCCGATCGGCGCAGCTCGGCCCGCCAGGCCAGGGTCGAGGCCGGAGCGTCGATCCCGTCGGGGACGATGTGATAGCAGGACCCCAGCAGCCGGTCGGTGAACCAGAGCGGCACCCCGACGGCCAGCCACGGCGGAAGCTCCTCCAGACGCATCAGGCCCCGGAAGGCATACCGAGCGGCCATCGTGACCGCCGCATCGCGCGCGGCGTCGAACGGGCGGGCGCCGCGTGTTGCGACAAACCGGTCCGGCTCGAACAGCTCGATGAGCGGGGCGTTCCCCAGAATCTCCCGCTCCAGGCTGGACATCCCGGACGCCTGGTCGAGCCAGATCTTCCGGTCCGCGGCCACGCGCAGGAAGACGCCGTGGATCGGCGTGACCGGATTCTCACGCGTCAGCCCGAACACGAGCGTGAATTCCTCCCGCGTGCGTCCTGCCAGCCGGACCAGCGCGCGCATTTCGCCGTCGGTGAACTGCCCCTCGAACGAAACTCCATCCGCACGCCGGCGGAGCAGCTTCAGGCCCGTCTGCCGCTCCGTCTCCGACTCCTCCGAGACCCGCTCCCCGCCGTCCGATTCCAGGACCCGCCGCCGCATCTCCGCCCGCCGCGCCGCATCCTCCGGCGAAATCCGCACCCCGTCGACCGACTCATACCCCAGCTTCGACAGCGCACGGGAGTGCCCGGGAAACTCCCGCAGCAGCACGCGGAACGCGAACCCCGTCTCCCCACGCAGCCCCGCCTCCTCCGCCCAGTCCGCGAGACCCTCCCAGTTCGCCGCAATCCGGTGCTCGATCGCACGCCGCTTCCCGCGATACCGGCTCAACGCGGCCTGGATGTGCCCGGGCGGCTGCACATTCTCGCGCGGCACCGTCCCCTGCGGGTCCTGCACCCAGACCTTCTCCCGGAGCACGCGCCCCAGCCCCTGCTGCGCATCCGCGTTCTTCGGGTCGAGTTCCGCCGCCCTGCGGAATCCGTGCCACGCCGCCGCCTCCAGCCCCATCGCGCGGGCCTCCAGCGCCAGCTCCACATGCAACTCCGCCGTCCGCCGCTCCGCCCCACGCAGGCGCTTCCCGAACTCCTCCCGGTCGTCGGGCGACTGCGCGGACACCGCGACCGCCGCCGCCACCAGCATCAGGACGATGCGCATCACGCCTCCCGGCCCCCCCGGGCACCCCTTACGGCGTCCGATTGTACCGCTTTTCCAGCGCCGCCGTGATCAGCCGGGCCAGCTCCAGCTGGATGTCCTCCGCGTGATCCCCCGGCCCCAGCCGGTCCCGCCGGATCACCACCTCCACCGTCGCCTGCGACCCGCCCTCGCGCCACCCGGTCGATACCGTGTACGGCCCGACACTCCGAAATGCATGCTTCGTGTTCGTGTCCAAACGCGCCTCCCTGGGATTCGTAGACTTCCCATAGATAAGCGCCCAGGGCGCGCCAATTGAAGGAGTTTCGCATGCGTCTGGCCGCCGGTCTCGCCGCCGTTCTCGCCTTCGCCCTGCAGGCCCGTGCGGAAAATTTGTCGGAACGGCTCGCGCGCCGCCTCGACAAGGCCGTCCGGGACTCCTCCCAGCGCACCGAGAGCGAATTCCGGGAGCTCCTCGCCTCCGGGCTGCATCCGGGATCGCCGCTCGCCGCCATCCGCAAATCGATCACGTGGGATTCCTGCCGCGAAGGGGTCGAATTCCTGGCATCCGACGCCCTTCTCGGAAGAGATACCGGGAGCGACGGTCACCGCGCGGCCGCGGAGTGGGCGGCGAAGCGGTTCGAGTCGTTCGGCCTGAAGCCCGTCGGGGACGACGGCGGCTGGTTCCAGAACTGGAAGTGGGCGCGGCGCAAGACCATGAACGTCGTGGCCCTGCTGGAGGGAGAGACCGACGAGGTCGTGGTGGTCGGCGCCCACCTCGACCATGTCGGGCACGGGGACCCCGGGATTTTCTCCGGCCGCATCCCGAACCCGCTCGCCGGCGAGGATCGGATCTACAACGGCGCCGACGACAACGCCTCCGGTTCAGACGCGCTCGTCCACATCGCCCAGGCCCTGGCGGCCCTCGGAAAGAAACCCCGGCGCGGCGTGCTGTTCATTCTGTTCAGCGGAGAAGAGAAGGGGCTGCTGGGGAGTTCGCACTACCTGGCGAACCCGATCGTGCCTCTCGAGAAGACGGTGGCGATGCTGAACTTCGACATGGTGGGCCGGAACAAGGACCGCGAGTGCGCGGTGCTCGGAGCGCAGTGCTCGCCGGAACTCGGGCGGGCGGTGCTGCGGGCGAACCGGGGGATCGGCATGAAGCTGGAGGTCCCCACCGACTCGACGCCGACGATCTTCATGCAGAGCGACCAGTTCACGTTCTACCAGAAGCGGATTCCGTGTCTGTTTTTCACGACGGGGGGGCACACCGAGTACCACACGGCGCTCGACCACGCCGACCGGATCAACGTCGGCAAGATCGAGGACATCGCCGAACTCGGGGCGCTTCTCGCCCTGGGGGTCGCGGAGGACCGGCAGCGACCGACCTGGCTCCCCATCAGCGGACTCGGGCCGAAGCTGGGCGTCACGCCGCAGCCGCTCGCCGGAGCGCAGCTCCAGGCGCTCGGGCTCAAGGAGAACGAGGGCGGCGTCCGCCTGGCGAGCCTGATGGACAATTTCCCCGCGAAGAACGCGGGACTCCAGGTCGGCGACATCGTCATCGCCTTCGACGGTAAGCCCCTTCCCCGCGAAAACACGCTGGAGGCGTTCCGCAAGGCGATCACGAAGGTGAAGGCCGGCGGGTCGCAGGAGGTGACGGTGATCCGGAACACGAAGCGGCTGACGGTAACGGTGCAGTACGAGAAGTAGCGCGCGCCGAAAAGCGGCGGCGCCCGTCAGCGGAGAGGGCTCGCTCCGGCCGCGCCGGTCGCCCACTCGATCATCAGGATGTTGACGTAGAGCAGGAACGGGACCAGGGCGACGCCGACGCGCAACCGCAGCCCGCCGGGGCGCACGAGGAGGGCGGCGAGAATCAGCGGGGCGACACCATACCCCATCGCCATCCCCCAGGGTCCCCTGAGCTGAAGGGCGTGGACAGCCCAGGTCATCCCCAGGTCCGCCGTCGCGAGGAGCAACGCTCCCGCGAGCAGGGCGTAGAAGGCGCGCGTCGCATCCTCGACCGCGCCGCCGGGCGCGATGTCGAGTCCCGCCCGGAGTCCCCAGGGGACGACCCAGAACACCATCCCCGGCAGGCACATCCCGAGCGCCCACCCCGCCCACCACCACTCGGTGTGCATCGCCCAGATTTTCCGGGGATCCCGCGCCGCCAGGACGAGGCCGAGCGCCAGCCCGAGGGAGAGCAGCATGAAGAAAACGCCGAGTTGCACCCGTGCCCGGGTCCCGGAGTCGCGCGTCGTCCCGGGCGCCGGGCCGCCGGCCCCGTCCACCCCCGCCGCCATCAGTTCCATTTCCACCCCTCCGCGCGGTCCCGACCCGGATCGAGCTTCGCCAGCCGCGACCCCACCGCGGCAACCAGCGCTTCCAGCCTCGCCTGCACATCCGCCGTATCCAGCAGGCTCTGCCGCGCCTCGACCGAGAGGGGGAGGATCCCCGAGATGGCGTCGGCCAGGCGGCCGGGTGCGAGGGAGGCGATCCGGAGTGTCGAGAGCGCGGCGGCGAACCGGAAATCCGCCCCGCCGAGCCGCTGAGCCTGGTCGCCCAGCGTCCGCGCCAGTTCCCGCACGGGGGTCGGCCCCGATTCCTCGCCGCCGTCCTCCAGGATCACCCCCTGCATGATCCGGTAGGGAATTTCCTGCACCGTCGCGCCCGGCCGGAACCTCACCAGCCCTTCCAGCACGATGTTGAAGCACCCGTCCGGCAGTTCGGTCTCCATGATGATCTGCCCGAGGGTCGCGGTCGCATGGATCGGCGGATTTCCCTCGTAGTCCGCCTCCCATCCCGGCCGGAGGAGCGCGATCGCGATCAGCCGGTCCGAGGCCAGGGCCCGCCGGGTCATTTCGCGATAGCGGGACTCGAACACGTGGAGCGCCAGCCGCGCGCCGGGGAAGAGAACGACGTTGGGAAGGGCGAAGACGGGGGCCTGCCCGGGGAAGAAGACCGGCAGCCCGCTCACGCCGCCTCCTCGGCCGGCGGCTTGAGCATCCGTCGCAGGACGACCACGAACGCGATCCCGCAGATCGCGAAGACGAGGACGCCGCCGACCGTGACGGCAAGCCTCCAGTTGACCGGCTTCGACGGGGCGGCCGGGGGCCCCTCCTTCATCCGGATGGAGGCGGCCATGACCTCGAAGTCGCCCAGCTTGTACTGGAAGTCGTCGCCGGAGGCGTTGAAGCTGAAGATGAAGGTCCGGTCACCCGACGGGACGTACCATTTCACGTTCTTCAGCGGCCGCCCCTGCGGGGGGATGATCCACCCCTCGACCCGCCAGGCATCGCGGTCGTGGACTTTCTCGACGGCGACGTTCTCGATTCCGGCGTTCAGGCCGCGCTCCCGCACCTCCTGCTGCAGCTTCGCCCGGAACTCCTCCCTGCGCGTCGGGTCCACGAACGTCGTCTGTTCCTGGACGCTGACCACGAGGTAGTCCCTGAACGCGGCCGCCCCGGTTCCCTCCCCGCCGCCCTCCTCCTGCAGGTGAAACACGGCGTGCACGGAACTGTGGAGCTTGTCGTATCCCTCCGCCGCCGCGGGCCCCCACGAATTGGGGATGTCCATCGTCCACGCCCCGTTCGGCGCCTTGACCGGTTTTGCCTGCACCGCCGCGGCGAGGAAGAGGAGAAGGGAGAGCGTTTGTGTGGTTCGCCGCATCGGTTTCGGGGATTATAGAGTCTGCACGGCGCTCTGTCGCCGGTGCCGACCATGAAGCTCAAGAGCAGACCGGAAGATTTCATCGTTGTCGAGGACAACCAGGTCGCCTGGGACCCCCAGGGATCCTTCGCGGTCTACCGCGTGACCAAGACGAGTCTGAACACGTTCGACGTGGTGAACCAGCTCGTCGCACGGCTCGGAACGACGCGCGCGCGGGTCAACTACTCCGGGCTCAAGGACCGGCACGCCGTGACCGAGCAGGTCTTCACCGTGCTGCAGGGCCCCGCCCGCAGCCTGGAGGGAGCCGGGTGGACCGCGGAGTACGCCGGGCGCTCCTCCGCCCCCGTGAAACCCTCCACCCTCACGGGAAACCGCTTCACGATCACCCTCCGCGCCGTCCACCCCGGCGAGGTCGCCGAAATCCGCGCGACGATCGACCGCGTGCGCCGGACGGGCCTCCCCAACTACTTCGACGATCAGCGCTTCGGCTCCGCGCGCCACGGCCAGGGGTTCTTCGGAAAGGCCGCGATCCGCGGGGACTGGGAAGAGGCGCTGCGGCTCGTGATCGCCTGCCCCTCGGCGAAGGACAGCGCGCGGGACAAGCGGACGAGGGGGCTGACGCAGAAGCTCTGGGGACGATGGGACGAGTTGACCGGGCGGCTGGAGCGGGGACAGGAGCGGACCATCGCGCAGTACCTGGCCGAGCATCCCGGTGACTTCCGGGGGGCCTGCAACCGCATCGACCGCAACCTTCTCGGTCTCCTCCTCGTGGCCTGGCAGTCCTGGCTCTGGAACGAAGTCGCTGCGGGCGTGATCCGGGACTCCGTCGCCCGCGTCGAGGAACTCGCCTACTCCCGTGGGATCTTCGTCTACCCGCTCGAGATGACGGCGGCCGAGGCCGGATCCCTCGAGGGGCGGGACCTCCCCGTCGCCTGCCACCGGACCGAGTGGGCCTCGGACGACGAGCGGAAGCGCTACGAGACCGTTCTCGCGCGCGAGGGGATCCGCATCGAGGACTTCCATGTCGACCTGGAGAAACACACCTTCCGCGCGTTCCGCCGCCCCCTGCTCCTCCGCCCCGGCGGGTTGAGCCTCGGCGCGTTCGAACCCGATCCGATGAACCCGGGACTCCTGTTCTTCCGCCTCAACTTCTCACTTCCCCGCGGCTCGTTCGCCACGATTCTCATCAAGGCGCTGCAGCGCCGGAATCTGGTGGAAGCGGAGGACGACGACGATGACGGCGGGGCCTGAGGGCCGCGGCTGCTCGGGCGGACGGGGCCGGGCCGGGCGATGTCCGCCCGGGGAACCCGATCGCGGGGCGACGCCCTACTTCTTCGCGGGGGCGGCCACCGGCGCTGCGGCAGCGGGCTTCGCCGCGCCGACCGGCTCGATGTGCACGCGCTTTCCGACGAAGGTCACCACTCCCGTCGCCGTCGCGTAGATGTCGCAGTTGCGACCCATCTTCGCATTCCGCCCGGGAATGAACTTCGTGCCGCACTGGCGCAGGATGATGTACCCAGGCTCGACCGTCTCCCCTCCGTAGCACTTGATCCCACGACGCTGCCCGTTCGAATCACGCCCGTTCCGGCTGGCGCCCTGCCCTTTCTTGTGAGCCACGGCGACGTCTCCTGAGTGCTGGGGGAAATTGAAGAGCCGGGGACGATAGCGCGGGGCGGGCGCGGCGTCAAGCAGGAGGACGTGGCGCGTTGCGGTCCTGCAGGGAGCCCACCCGGGCGCCGGGCCGGCCTGCGTGGGCCGGGGTCCTGTCGCCGCCGTTGCGCACCGCAGAAAAACAAATGAGGAGCCGGCCCCACGCCGGCTCCTCGAAGTGTCCTGAGGGCATCCCTCTCCGAATGGCCCCAGGTTCCTGCGGGTCGATTTACCTGGCGGCCGGGATCGTCAGCTCCTGGCCCTCGACGAGGGCGTCGGGGCTGGTCATGCGATCCCGGTTTGCTTTGTAGATCTGATGCCACTTGTTGCCGTCGCCGTAGACTTCCTTGGCGATGCGGGTCAGGGTGTCCCCCGACTTGACCTTGTAGGTTTTCGCCCCTTCGGTGGCAGGGGGGGCCGGGGCCTCGACCGCGGGGACAGGGGGCGTATTCCGGGGGGCTTCGGCCACTTCGGGAATCCTCGGGCTGCCGCCGTCCGGGAGACCGGGAATCTGGAGGACGGTTCCGACGCGGAGGAAGTCGTCCGGATTCGAGATCTTGTCCCGGTTTGCATCGACGATCCTGTTGGCCTCGGTTCCCTTGCCGTAGACCTTTTTCGAGATCAGCCAGAGGGAATCCCCGGCGACGACCGTGTAGGTCCTGGTGCTGCTCTCTGGAATCGGGTCACGGCGGTCGGGGGTGGAGCCGTTGCTGGAGACGACGGGTGGTGTCGGGATTCGGGATTCCGCGGTTTCGATGCGGAGATCCCCGTTGTCGACGGGCTGGGGGTCCGCCGGCACGGAGTGGATCGGATCGGCGGCGTTCCGTCCCGGGATGCCGTAGTCCTCGGGGCCGGCGATGGGCTGTTCCATCGCCCCCTCGTTGAGGCGCGCCGGGGTGGCCGTTTTCCTGCGGTCGCCGTTCTTGCTCCAGACGAGGAGCGCGACGATGCCGGACATCAGAAGGGCGATGACGATCAGTTTGCCTTTGGTACCCATCGTGACAGCACCCCGGGAAAGGAGGAGAGGTTCACGGTCTTTCTGTTACACTTTACAAAATATAAAGTATCACAGCTCTTTGTCAAGGGAGGAGTCCGAAATTTCTGAGAAATCAACTCTGTTCCAGGAGGCGCTCACAACCTGTTCATAGACAGACTCTTATGGCCGCAGATCTCAGGACCTCTCCGCCGGCCACGAAAATAATCCCTCCTTCCCACTCCCCACCCGCGAACACCCACCCATGCAGACTCACATTCAAGCCCTTCCTCCCGAAACGCCGATGTTCCCCCCGTGCTGATGCTCCAGATCGCCGGCGCGACCTTCGTCGCCGCCGCCACCGGGTGGCTGCTCACCCGCCGGCGGCGATGCTGCGGCCGCCCCGAGTCGTGCCCGCGCCTCGCACCCGGCTCCCGGTTTCTCGCACGCTGTATCGACTCCCCCGCGGCTGCCGGCCGCTGCCGATGGGCGCTGACGACCCTCGCCATGCGACTGCTGCGGGAGGGCGCCGTCGGGCACGCCCTCGCGTGCGCCGCACGGGCCGCCCAGGCGGGCCATCCGGGGGCGTTCCTCGTGCTCTCCCGCATCCATGCGGAGATGCGCAACGGGAAGCTCGCCCGCGAGTTCCTCCGTCACGAGCTGGAGGGCTCGCCCCGCTCCCTCGAGGCCTGGCTGGCCCTGGGCGACCTCGACGCGCGCGATGCCGAGTACGAGTCCGCTCTGCTCCACTACCGCCGGGCCTCGGAATGCGACCCGTCGTTCGCGGAGGGCTGGTGCGCGATGGGACGCTGCTATGCCGCCCTGGACGCCTGGAACGATGCGCGCACCTGCTTCGAAATGGCCCTGACCCGCGACCCCGGTCACCTCCCCACCCTGCATTCCCTCGGCCTGGTGCTCGTGGGAGCCGGGGAGGTCGACGAGGCGCTCGCGCTCTTCCGGAAGATCCTCGACATCACGGGGCCGAACGGGCCGCTGCTCGCACGGCTCGGGCGCCTCGCGCGCGCGAAAGGCGACTATCGCCAGGCCGTCGTCTGGCTGTCGGACGCGATGAGACTGAGCGGCCTTCCGGAATTCCGGAAGGACATGGCGGAGCTGTACGCGGAAATGGGGCAGGGCGAGATCGCGGAGTTCTACCGGACGGAGTTCGAGAAGGAGTACGTGGTCTGATCCGTCCCGCCGGAGTCCCGGATCCAGCCGATTACTTCGGCATCGCCTCCGCCTGGAACGTCTCCTTGATCGTGCCGGTCACGATCACGTCGACATCCCCGACATCCCCGTCCTTCGCGCGCATCCGGACGACCGCCGGGCCGCTCAACTCGGCCTTCACCACCCGCTTCTCGTCCAGCGCGTACCAGACGTAGCCCGTCACCGCCATCTCGATCGACGGCAGATCCTTCGCCTCCCCCTTCATCGTGACGTTCACGTACAGCTTCGCGCAGCGAACCCGGCCGAGCTTGACGTCCTCGACATACTTCCCTTTCCCGCCTCCGCCCGTGCCCTTGTCCCCGAAGATCCCCTTGGACCAGGATCTCATGACAGCCTTTCCGTCGATGTCGTACTCCTTCCCGATCGCCAGCGCCTCCTTCGGGAGCATCTTCGGAAAAACGTCCATCCACCCCTGCTCGTAGAGCCCGTCCTCCGGCTGCTCCCCGGGGATGAACACCGCCAGCCCCTCCTCGGTCCGCGTGACAGTCACCTGCCGCTGGTGGTGCGGGAACTGCGTCTTCTTCCGGGTCTTCCCGTCCTCCTCGAACTCCTCCTTCGTCGCGATCGCGAAGTCGCGCGTCCGCTTCGACTGCGCCTCCCCCGCCTCCACCACCTGCTCGTCGTACTGCCAGCGCTTCAGGCTCAGGAAGTCCGTCTTCCGCTTGCCGAAATCCGACTTGGACTTCCCCTTGACCGCCTCATAGCGGATCTTCCCCTCGATCCGCTCTTCCTCCGTGACCACGCACCCTTCTCCGGAAGCAGGGACGACGGCGAATTCGACCGGATCGGCGGCGCGGGCGAGGAGGGCGGCGAGCAGAAAGGCGGCGAGAGTGCGCATGGGGCGGGGCTCCGCTGGGGGGTGTGGGGATTCTACAGCGGAAGCGGGGGACGGGTTTCAGGCAAACAAGAACCCGGCGGGCGCGTACCACCACAGAACCGAAACCTCAACCCGTACGGAGGCCCGCATGCGTCGAGTCCTGTCCGCAGTCCTGTCCCTGGTTCTCTGCCTGCCGCTCTTCGCGGAGCCGTCGCTGTCGAAGTCGAGCGAGAAGGCCCGCGAGTACCTGAACGAGGTCCAGAAGCACCTGACGGAAAGCTACATCGAGCGGGAGAAGGTGAAGGGAGCGGACGTGTTCGAGGCCTGCCGCGCCGGGCTGTTGAAGTCCCTGGAGGACGACGCGCTGAAGGGCGCGGATGCCGCGCTGAAGTCGGAACTGGCTGAGATTTTCCAGGACGCGAAGCTGACGACGGTGGACGCGCTGATCCGGAAGGTCAGGAAATGCGCGGAGAAGCACGGGGCGAAGGACCTGGACGTCATCCGCATGGCGGATCTTGCGGCGCAGTCGATGGTGCAGTCGATCGGCGACCCGTTCAGCAACCTGCTGAAGGGCGAGGACATGCAGAAGCTGATGAAGCAGATGCAGGGGGAGGGGAAGAGCGACTCGATCGGGATCGGCGTGGAGCCGGGCGCGGACGGCATGAAGGTGTCGTTCGTGATGTACGGGTACGCCGGGTACGACGCGGGGCTGCGGGTCGGCGACCGGGTCACCGAGGTGGACGGCGAGAAGGTCGCCGGGCTCGGGATGAAGGACCTGCAGACGAAGATGGTCGTGAAGGAAGGCGAGTCGGTGGTGCTGACGGTGACGCGGGACGGGTGGAAGAAGCCGTACGACATCACGGTGCTGAACTCGCCGCGCAAGATCAGGAACGTCTGGGCGACGATGCTCCCGGGCGGGATCGGCTACGTGCGCCTGACGATTTTCGACCTGCAGCTGGGGGGCAGCACGCTGGACGCCCTCAAGAAGCTCAAGAAAGACGGGATGACGAAGATCGTCCTGGACCTGCGGAACAATCCCGGAGGGGCGCTGCCGTCGGCGGTCGCGGTGGCGGACACGTTCATCGCGGGCGACCGGCTGATCACGTACACGGAATCGAACCTGGATCTGTCCGGGAGCGCGCCGTTCCCGATCCCGGGCCTGGCGGACCAGAAGCCCGAGATGTCCTATCGCGCGGGACGGAAGTCGGACTTCGAGGGGATGCCGATGGTCGTGCTGGTCAACGGATCGAGCGCGAGCGCCAGCGAAATGCTCTCCGGGGCGCTCCAGGATCTCGGCCGTGCGGTGGTGGTCGGCGAGACGACGTACGGCAAGGGGATCGGGCAGACGGCGATTCCGCTGTGGAAGGCGACGGGATCGGAGTTCGGGAAGGCGTTCATGCCGATGCTGCCGAACCGGTTCCTGTACCTGACGGTGATGAAGTACTCGCTTCCGAGCGGGCGATCGATTCATCACTCCGGTGTCGTGCCGGACGTGAAGGTCGTGAATCCGCAGATGGACGGCGCGGCGTGGGACGGGGTGTACGCGGTACGGAAGGGCGGGAAGGTCAAGGCGTACGCCGAATCGCTCGATAAGGAACTGGCGGCGGATCTGGCGGTGTACGATGGATTCGACACGAACGCGTATCCCGGGTTCGAGCGGGTCTACAGGTCGCTCAGGACGAAGCTCTCGAAGGATCAGGTGCGCGAGGAGATCCGGCGGGAGGTGAGGCTGCGCGTCGGCGGCGAGGTGCTGCTGGTGGACATGCAGACGGATGTGCAGCTTCAGCGGGCGGTGATGCTGCTCGGCCGGGAGATGGACGGCGCCGGAAACAGGTAACGGGAGGACGGATGAGCGGACGGCAACCGGCGGCGGCCCTGATCCTGGCCGCCGCCGTCATTTGCGGCGTCTCCCTCGCGGAGCCTCCCGGGGACCGGCCGGGAAGCCGGGGAGGACCGCCGGGGCCGCGGCCGCCCGCGGAGCCCGGCCCGGACGGGGATGCGCCTCCCGGAGACGACCTCGGACCGGCCTGTCCCTGCCATCCCGGCGCGGACCGTGTGATCCAGCGCCTCCCCCTGACACCGCAGGAGTGCTTCGACCAGTGGCGCCATGCGCTGATCCAGGGGAACCGGGACGCGCTCTGGAACCTGCTCACGCAGAGCTCCCGGGACGCGCTCGAAACGGACGCGGAGGCGCTCTGTGCGGCGGAGGATCCGGAAGCGACCGCCCGCGCGCTGGGCCTGACGGTGGAGGCCCTGCGTGAGAGCGACCCGAGGGACGTCGCCGTCGGATTGATTCTCGCCGCCGTGACGGCGGAACGGATCCAGCAGCTCCTGGAGACCGCGCTCAAAGGGGTCCGGATGTCGGGCGACGAGGCGAGCGGGCGGCTCGTCCGCGGAGAGTCGAGCGAGCCGATCTTCTTCGCCCGGACCCGCGTGATCGACGGATGGAAGGTCGACTGGATCCGGACGTGCGCGGCGGCGGAAGACGCCCGGAAATAGCGCGACCTCCGGACGGCGACCGTGATTGAATTCCAGCGACACCCTTTCCGAGACACCCGGCCATGCGCCACGCCCTTCTCCGCCTGACGCCCGCGCTGTTCCTGTCCTTCCTCCTGGCCGTGGTCCTCACGGCGGAGGAAGCCCCGCCTGAGCGCGCCGCGACGCCGGAGGAGGCCTGGACCCAGTTCAAGGCCGCCGTGCTCCGCGCCGACAGGGTCCGGACCTGGTCGCTTCTCTCGGCGGAATCGCGGAAGGAGGTCGAGAAACTCGGCGAGGCGATGTCGCACCTCGAGGGGGACGAGCGGGCCGAGAGGGCGGAGGAACTGGGGCTGTCCCTCGACGCGTACGGCCGGATGTCGGCGAAGGACCTGATCCTCGCCCAGCTCATGGCCTCCACGCGCAAGGACGGCGGGAAGGAACTGGAGTCGATCCGGATCCGGGACGTCGCGATCGACGGCGACCGCGCGGAGGGCGTGCGCGTCGAGGAGGAATCCGAACGGCCCGCCTGGTTCGTGAAGGAAGAGGGCGAGTGGAAGCTCGACCTTGCCCGCGAACTCAGCGAGGACGAGGAGCCCGACGGCGGAAAGTAAGCGCCGCCGGGGTCAGATCCCTCCGGCGATCCACCGGCTCACGCGTTCCCGGGCCTCGCCGGGATTCCCGATCTCCCCGTTCAGCTGGGCCTCGCGGACGGCCGCCAGGAGTTCCCCGATCCGGGGCCCTTTCGGGACGCCCATCGCCATGATGTCCTCGCCGCCGATCAGCCGCGGCGGATCCAGGTCGTCCCGGCGCGACCGCTCCTCGAGCAGGGCCCATCCGTCCGATCCGCCTCCGTCCTCCTCCAGCACCGCGCGTGTGACCTGGAGAAGCTCCGCCGCGCCGGGGTGGGCCAGGAGGGGCTTCCATTCAGACGGTTTCATCGCGGCCGCACGCGCGGCCGCGTCGAGCCGGGCGAGAATCCAGACGACGCGCTCCCGCTCCCCATTCGACGCACGGAGGTCGCGGAGAATCGCCTCGGCAAGCGCCGCATTGCGGGCGGGATCCGGGTCGAGGCGGTGGAGAAGGGCCGCGAGGGCGGCGGGACCGGGGCGGCGCGGCATTCTCGAGAGGGCTCCGACCGTGCGCCGCCAGTCCGCTTCCGGGAGATCGGCCAGGGCGGGGACGATGGCGCGGAGCAGTCCGGTTTCGCGGAGCAGCCTCAGGCCCTCCGGCGCGCCCGGGGCGCCGAGCAGCTTGTCGAGTTCCTCCTTGATCCGCTCGCGGGAGACGGAGGAGAGCGCGGCGGCGTGCCGGGCGATCGCGCGGAGCGTGGCGGGCTCCACGGCGAATTCCAGCTGCGCGGCGAAGCGGGCGGCCCGGAGCATCCGGAGGCGGTCCTCCTCGAACCGCCGCTCCGGGTCGCCGATCGCCCGGATCAGGCGCCCCCGCAGGTCCTCCTGCCCGCCGACGAGGTCGATCACGCGGCCGTCGACGGGGTCTTCCATCATGCCGTTGATCGTGAAATCCCGCCGGCGGACGTCGCTTTCCATGTCGCTGAACGTCACGGCGTCCGGGTGGCGGCCGTCGGTGTACGCGGAGTCCGCGCGGAAGGTGGCGACCTCGATCTCGCGGTCCCTGACGAGCACGAGGATCACGCCGAACTGCTTCCCCACCGCAATCGTGCGCCGGAACAGCCGCTGGACCTCGTCCGGGATCGCGTTGGTCGCGACGTCATGATCCCCGGGCTGCCGCCCGAGCAGCCTGTCCCGGACGCAGCCGCCCGCAAACCAGGCTTCAAACCCGGCTTTGCGGAGCGTGTCGACCACGGAAAGCGCCGCTTCTCTGGAGGTCATGGGTTCAGGATACCCGGTGGCGCCGGAGTGCCGGCACCGTCTTCAGGCGCCCGGGAGCCTCCGCATGTCCGGGACCTTCCGCAGGACCCACGCGCCCAGAAGGATCAGCGCCACGAGGGACCCGATGGCGATGCGGTATCCGTTCAGTTCCGAGAACCCCGCGCGGGCCGCCATCAGGACGATCGCCCCCCAGAGCACAGGGCCCACGACCGCGCTCATTTTCCCCGTGAGCTCCGAGAGCGCGAAGAACTCCCCCTGCGCGCCGGCGGGAACGAGCGAGACGAGCAGCGGGCGCGACGAGGTCCACATCGACCCGAGGAGCACTCCGAGCGCAGGACCGATGAACCAGAAATGCCGCTCGTCCGCGGAGAAGGCGGCCGCGGACAGGAACACCACCCACCCGCCCAGGACGATCTGCAGCGTCCGTTTCGGCCCGATCCGGTCCGTGACGTAACCGCACGCCAGCGAGCCGAGCATCGCGAAGGTCGTCGCCGTCAGCAGGAAGAACCGCTGGGTCTCGTCGGTGAATTTCATCACCTTGCTGCTGTAGACCGCCATGAAGATGTACACCGTCGAAATCGCATCCTCGTAGAGGTACTTCGCGATCATGAAGCGCAGCACTCCCGGGTGTTTCCGGGTTTCGCGGAGCGAGGTCCAGACCCGTTTCCAGGCCTGAACGGCGGTGATGGCCTCCCCGGGGGATTCGCGCCGTTCGCGGACCAGGATCATGCACGGAAGGGCGAAGACGAGGAACAGGCAGGCGGTGGGAATGAACGTGCCGGGACGCCCGAGGCCGGCCGTACGCCGCTCCACCACGGCGCCGGCGGGGGCGGCGGGGAAGGTGACCTCGAAGTAGCGGGCGTGGGTGAGCACCGATCCGTCGGTCAGCGTCACCGGGGCAGCCCCCGCAAAGACGTCGCGGGCCGCGGCGGGCGCCGCCCCTCCCTGGAGCCTGTACTCGCAGTTCACATCCGGGTCCGGCGCGCGCTCCCGGTAGACCCAGTCCCCTTCCGAATCCGGCGCGGTCGCGACGGCGGACCAGGGTCCGGTAAACATCTCCATCGACGTCCCCTTCAGCTTCCCGGTCGCAAAGGGCATGACCAGAAGCAGGCCCAGGATCGCCCCCAGATAGCCGGCGCCGACCCCCCATCCGGAGACCCGCCCCATCCGCGCAGGATCCGCCACGCTCGTCAGCAGGGCGTTGTAGAAGACGATCCCCGCGTGATAGGCGAAATTGGCGACCACGAAGCAGGCAAGGGCGGCGAGAACCCGCGTGGAGGGCCCGAGCCCCGAGAGCGCCGCCACGCCCATCCCGGCCGTCAGCGCGCAGCACGCGACCGTCGCGATCGTCAGGTACGCCCGCTTCCGATGATAGGCATCGCTCCAGACGCCCAGCATCGGCAGGGCCGCGACGATGAGCAGCGCCGAGAGGCCGTTGGCGACCCCGACCCAGATGTCCGGCTTCCCGTTGTTGACCGTGACCCAGAGCGAAAAGTACAGCGTCACCACGTTCATCGAGAAGATGGTGTTCGCGAAGTCGTAGAGGATCCACGACAGGGTGGGCAGAAGCCGGTTCACGCGCGCAGGAGTGTAGGGGCGCGGACCTCCGGGGGGAACTCCGGGTTCCTGCGAAACGCGCGCAGGATGCGGGGCGCCTCTGGATAGACTGGACCGACCCTGTGGGAGGCATTCCGACGATGACCGAGGTTCAGCTTCTGGCCCACCTGCTCCGGCGCGCGGGATTCGGCGCATCGCCGGCGGAACTCGACCAGGCCCGCCGGGACGGGTTCGCGGGAACCCTGGAACGACTGCTCCATTTCGAGTCGGTCAACGATCCCGTCGACGACGACCTCGCCGACGTCCAGGACGGACTCCTCGACATGCGCAACGCGGAGGATGTCCGCGCCGCGTGGCTCTACCGCATGATCCGCACCACCCGCCCCCTCCAGGAACGGCTCGTCCTCTTCTGGCACGGTCATTTCGCCACCAGCGTCCAGAAAGTCGGCGACGCCGGCCTCATGACGCGGCAGATGGCCCTCTTCCGCCGCCTCGCCGCCGGCAACTTCCGCTCGCTCCTCCTCGAAGTCACCCGCGATCCCGCGATGCTCATCTGGCTCGACGGGCGCGCCAGCCGGAAGGCCGCGCCCAACGAAAACTACGCGCGCGAGGTCATGGAACTCTTCACCATCGGAATCGGGCATTACACCGAAATCGATGTGCGGGAGGCCGCCCGGGCGTTCACGGGCTGGACGCTCCGGGAAGGGGTTCCCGTGTTCGACGCCGGGCAGCATGACAAGGGGGAGAAGACCATCCTGGGCCGGAAGGGCGCGTTCGGCGCGGAGGAGGTCGTGGACCTGCTCGCGCGTCACCCGGCCACGGCGCAGAGGCTCTGCTCGAAGCTGTTCCGCGAGTTCGTCTCCCCGGACCCCGACCGCGCCACGCTGGACGCGATGGTCGCCGAATACACCGCCAGCGGGTTCGACATCCGCTCCGTCCTCCGCGTCCTGTTCTCGAGCCCGGCGTTCCGCGCGGATGCGGCGCAGTGGGCCCGGATCAAGTCCCCGGTCGAACTCGTCGTCGGCGCCGTCCGCGCGATGCCCGGCATCGTCCCGGTGCGTTCGCTTCCCCTTCACCTCCGCCGCATGGGACAGGATCTCCTGGCGCCGCCGACGGTGAAGGGCTGGGACGGGGGGACGTCCTGGCTCAATACCTCCACGATGATCTGGCGGTTCAACTGTGCGAAGGACACGGGTCCCGGGACGGGGAACCTCCCCTCCCCTGCCTGGAAGCCCGGGGAGCTGGTCGCGTCGCTCGCCCTCGACACGGCGGAGAAGCTCGTCGACCACCTGCTCGAGCGTTTCGGTCCGCTGAGCGTCACGCCGACCGTCCGCGCGAAGCTCGTGGAGTACGTGCAGGCTCCCGAAGGTCCGAAGGCGGCGCCGTATCCCGCCCCCGGGTCCCTCGACGCCAAGCTCCGCGGAGCCGCCCACCTCGTGATGTCGCTTCCCGAATTCCAGCTCGCCTGAGGAGCCCTCGATGCGCCACGGACTCGATCGTCGGGACTTTCTGAAGCTGGGCGGGCTCGGGATGGCCTCGCTCGCCGTTCCCGGGTGGCTGACGCGGGCCATGGCAGAGCCCGGGGCGGACGCGGGGCGGTCTCTGGTCGTGGTCATGCTCAACGGCGGCAACGACGGGCTCAACACGGTGATTCCGTTTGCGGACCCGCTGTATGCGAAAGCGCGACCCTCGCTGGGAGTTCCCCGGGAGCAGGTGCTCAAGCTCAACGACGCTCTGGCCCTGCACCCGTCGCTCGTGCGGCTGCGCCAGCTGTTCGACTCGGGCGGCGTTTCGATCGTCAGCAACGTCGGCTACCCCCGGCCGGACCGGTCGCATTTCCGGTCCATGGAAATCTGGCAGACCGGGCAGCTTGAAGGCGCCGTGCGCGACGGATGGCTCGGTCGCTGCCTGGAGACCCCCGACGGCGTCACGCCGCACAGCGTCGTGTTCGGGCCGGAGGCGCCGATCGCCCTGTGGAACGACCGGGGCGGCGTGCTGGCGATGGAGAACCCCGGAGTGTTCGAACTCGCGACCGACCAGCGGCACCCCGCGGACCGCGCCAGCGTGCTGAAGGCCTTCCGTGAGATTTACGCGATTCCCCGGGAGGGTCCCGCGGAGACCGCGCGCCGGAGAGGTGCGGAGGTGATGGCGATGTCCGATCGCATCCGGGCGATCTCCCAGAAACCCGCCCCGCCCACGGCCTGGCCGAATTCCCCGCTCGCGCAGCAGCTCCGGTTCGTCGCCGCCGCGCTCGAGGACCGGCTCGGCGCCCGCGTCTACTTCGTCTCGCAGGGAGGATTCGACACCCACGCGTCGCAGCGGAACGCGCACGCCAATCTCCTCACCCAGCTCTCCGAGGCCCTCGTGGCCTTCCAGGCGGATCTCACCACCCGAGGAATCGCGGATTCCGTCCTCACCCTGACGTTCAGCGAGTTCGGCCGGCGCGTCGCCGAAAACCAGTCCCAGGGGACCGACCACGGCGCGGCCGCCCCTCTGTTCGTCATGGGCAGGGCGGTCAAGGGCGGACTGCTCGGCGGCACCCCGGATCTCGAGAAGCTGGATGGCGGGGACCTGCGCATGACGACCGACTTCCGCTCCGTCTACGCCACCGTCCTCGACCGCTGGCTCGGGATCGCGCCCGCGCCCGTCCTCGGCGGCGACTTCCCCGCCCTGCCCTTCCTCTAACCCCCTCCCCATGCCCGCCCCACACAGCCTGATCGGACGCATCCTCGGCGGATACGTCGTCCAGAGCCAGATCGGCGCCGGCGGAATGGGCATCGTCTACCGCGCTCACGACGAACGGCTCGGGCGCACCGTCGCCATCAAGATCCTCCCGAAGAAATTCCGCGCCGACGAAACCCTCCGGATGCGCTTTCTCCGCGAAGGCCGCACCGCCGCACGGATCGATCATCCCCATGTCGTCCGAATCCTCTCCGCGGGCGAGGAAGACGACATCCCCTTTCTCGTCATGGAATTCGTGGACGGCGGCTCGCTCCAGCGGGTGATCGAGAAACGCCACAAGCTCGCGCTCGGGACGGCGCTTCGCATCCTCCGGCAGCTGGCGGAGGGGCTCGCCGCCGCGCACCGTGTCGGCGTCCTGCACCGCGACGTCAAGCCGGCGAACGTGCTGTTCACGCGGGAGGGTGAACCCCGGCTCGTCGATTTCGGGCTGGCGCGCGAAGAGGTCTCGGACGTCCAGCTGTCGCAGACCGGGATGGTGATGGGGACGCCGCACTACATGGCGCCGGAGCAGGCGCTCGGCGAGCGGACCATCGACGCGCGCAGGTAGCCTTCCGTGTAGCCCTGCCGCACGCCCTCGTTGATGGCGTCGTAGAGCCCGCCCCCCGTGACGTGCACGTCCTGCCCCAGCTCGACGAAGCAGATCGCCACGCCCGTGTCCTGGCAGTAGGGGATCCGCTTCGTGCGCGCCATCTCGGCGTTGTCCTTGAGGATCTGCAGCACCTGCCGGCCCGCCGGCGAGCGCTCCGTCTGGAGCGCCCGGTCGAACGCGCGCAGCATGTCCGGCTCGAGCTCGTAGTTCGCCTCGATGCAGAGCTTCTTGACGGCGTCGGTGATCGCGCTCGCGTGGATCTCGCGCATGCCCGTCTCCTACAGCTTCATCAGGTCGACCAGCTCCTTCACGGCGGCCGCCGACTTGTTGAGCGCAGCCTGCTCCTCGGCCGTGAGCTTGATCTGGAGGATCTCCTCCACGCCGGCGCGCCCGAGCTTCACCGGCACGCCCACGTAGAGCCCCTTCACGCCGTACTCGCCGTCGCAGTAGGCCGCGCAGGGCAGGATCTTCTTCTTGTCCTTGAGGATCGCCTCGACCATCTCGATCGTGGCCGCCGCGGGAGCGTAGTAGGCGCTCCCGCTCTTGAGCAGGCCGACGATCTCGGCGCCCCCGCCCGCCGTGCGCTTGCAGAGCGCCGCGACCTTGTCGGGCGGCAGCAGCTCGGTGATGGGCACGCCCGCCACGGTGGAGTAGCGCGGCAGCGGCACCATGGTGTCGCCGTGGCCCCCGAGCACGAAGGCCGTGACGTTCTCGACCGACACGTTCAGCTCGCGGGCGATGAAGGTCCGGAAGCGGGCCGAGTCGAGCACCCCGGCCATGCCGACCACGCGCTGGTGGGGGAAGCCCGACTTCTTCCACGCGAGCTGGACCATGGCGTCCAGCGGGTTCGTCACGAGCACGAGGATCGCGTTCGGCGACCGGGGCGCGACCTGCTCGACCACGGTCGAGACGATCTCGACGTTCTTGAAGAGGAGGTCGTCGCGGCTCATGCCCGGCTTGCGGGCCAGGCCGGCGGTGATGACCACGATGTCGCTGCCGGCGGTCTCGTCGTAGGCGTTCGCGCCGGTCAGCGCGGAGTCGTAGCGGTGGATCGGCCCGGCCTGCGCCAGGTCGAGCGCCTTGCCCTGCGGG
>JABWAY010000291.1 GCA_013360825.1 Candidatus Brocadiia bacterium
TCGCGCTCGCCCTCCGCCGCCGCTGTGGCGCGGCGGAGAGCGCGCTCTCGGCGCGGGAACGGGATGCGGCGCTTCGAGCCTCGCTGGCGGCGGGGAGGGCGGCCGATGCTGCCGGACAGGGGGAGGAGTTCATGGCGCTGGAACTCCGTGAGGCCCTGGACGCCCTGGGCGAAATCACGGGGGAGACAGGGCCGGAGGAGTTGCTGGACCGGATCTTTGCGCGGTTCTGCATCGGCAAGTGACCGGGGCGGGGGCTGTTGGCGTCCTGATGTGTTCGCAACCCACTGTACAGCATGGGGTTGCGTGCATTTGGCGGAGTTCCTGCGCGCCGGCGTGTGACACCCATGGGGGTGGGCACGACAGGGACGGCACTAGGGATTGTGGAAGCGATTGACCCCCCTCCTCCCGCAGGGTACAATCCACGCCCCCCTGCCCCTCCCCCCGTCGGCTGGTCGACCCCCATGCGCTGCCCCTTCTGCAAGCACGACGACGACAAAGTCATCGACTCCCGCTCCACCAACGACGGCGCGTCCATCCGCCGCCGCCGCGAGTGCATCCCCTGCGGCAAACGCTTCACCACCTACGAACGCTCAGAGGAACAGCCCCTCGCCGTCGTCAAGAAGGACGGCAACCGGCAGCCGTTCGACCGCGCCAAGATCATGGACGGGCTGCAGAAGGCCTGCCAGAAGCGCCCGATCGCGGTGGCGAGGCTGGAGGACATCGTGGACCGGATCGAGCTGGAGCTTTACGAGAAGTTCGAGCGAGAGGTCCCGGCGAAGGAGATCGGGGAGCTGGTGATGAGCGAACTCCGCAATCTCGACCAGGTCGCCTACGTGAGATTTGCCTCGGTGTACCGCGAATTCAAGGATGCGAGCGATTTCGTCGATGCGCTTCAGCCGTTCGACGCGGCGACGGGGAAGCCGCGGAGATGAAACCGGACAAGGGGAAATTTCTGCGTCCGCTGATGGGGGTGGGGTGGTACCGGCGGGACCAGTGGCAGCAGCTGCGCGAGGCGGCGGCGGACCCGACGGAGCTCGAGGCGCGCTGGGAGGACTGGCAGAAGGAGGCGGCGGCGACGTTTGAGGGGATGGTGCGGGCTGGGACGCCGGTGGAGCGGGTGGATGTGGACGTGACGGACCTGATTCTGTGGTGCCGGGCGACGAAGCGGCCGCTGGACAAGTCCGGGCGGGCGCGCTACATCAGCGAGAAGCTGAAGGCGCGGCATCTGCAGCGGGCGCACCGGCCGTCGAAGGATCCCGACCCGCTGCCGGAGGGGTAGCGGGCGAGGGCCGGCGCGGGCGCCGGAATCTGCGGGCGGCGGCATACGGGGGGCGCGTGGGGCTGAAACTGTTCGTCACGGGCGGATGCGGGTTCATCGGGTCGAATTTCGTGCGGCTGGTGCTCCGGGAGCGCCCGGACATCGAGATGGTCAACTTCGACGCGCTGACGTACGCGGGAAACCTGGAGAATCTCCGGGATCTGGAGGGGGAGAAGCGGCACCGGTTCGTGCGCGGGTCGATCTGCGACCGGGCGGCGGTGGACGCGGCGCTGGCGGGCGGGTGCGACATCCTGGTGAATTTTGCGGCCGAGTCGCACGTGGACCGGTCGATCCATGAGCCGCAGGTTTTCCTCGAGACGAACGTGCGCGGGACCGCGACGCTTCTGGAGGCGGCGGTGAAGGCGAAGGTGCGCCGGTTCGTGCAGATTTCGACGGACGAGGTCTACGGGTCGCTGGGGCCGACGGGGGTGTTCACGGAGGCGACGCCGATCCAGCCGTCAAGCCCGTACAGCGCGGCGAAGGCGGCGGCGGACCAGTGGGTGCTTGCGTACCATCACACGTTCGGGACGGACGTCGTGGTGACGCGGTCCTCGAACAATTACGGCCCGTACCAGTTCCCGGAAAAGCTGATCCCGCTGTTCATTTCGAACGCGCTGGAGGACAAGCCGCTCCCGGTCTACGGCGACGGCCGGCAGGTCCGGGACTGGCTTCATGTGGACGACAACTGCCGTGCGATCCTGCGCGTTGCCGAGAAGGCGGCGCCGGGGTCGGTGTACAACATCGGCGGGCAGAGCGAGCGCGAGAACATCGACGTCACGCGGGCGCTTCTGCGCGCCGTCGGGAAACCGGAGACCCTGATCCGGCACGTGCAGGACCGGCCGGGGCACGACCGGCGGTACGCTCTCGACATCTCGAAGATCCGGCGGGAGCTCGGCTGGGAGCCGACGGTGAAGTTCGAGGAAGGGCTGCAGGCGACGGTGGACTGGTATCTGAAGAACCGGGAGTGGTGGGGGCGCGTGAAGAGCGGCGCGTACCGGGAGTATTACGAGAAGCAGTATGCGGGGCGGCTGGAGGGCGGCGGGGCGCGCGGGCGCTGAAACCCGGATCTCCGGGGCAGGGGCTTGTGATAAAGTAGGTCGAGCGTTGAGCATGTCTCCCGGGTTCGCCGGCGTCAGGAGGAACGATGGACGATCTGAAAGACCTTGCGAGTCTCGGCCGTCCCGAAGAGCAGGCGCAGGTCCAGTGGAAGGACATGGAGAAGCTGTTCATCGCCATGACGAAGAACAAGGCGAGCGATCTCCACCTGAAGCCCGGAATGAGGCCCTCGTTCCGGATTGCGACGGTGCTGCACGACGTCGGCAACCGGCCGCTCAAGATCGACGAAGTGAAGCGGATGATCTACGAGATCCTGAGCGAGGAGCAGATCGAGCAGTACGAGCGCGAGCTGGATCTCGACTTCGCGTATTCGATCACAGGGTACGGCCGGTATCGTGTGAACTGTTTCCACGACCGCGGGCAGCCGGCGATGGCGGTCCGGCGCGTGAACACGGAGATCCCGAGCTTCGAGGCGCTTCATCTGCCGCCCGGGGTGAAGAAGATCCCGACCTTTCACCAGGGGCTGGTGGTGGTGGCGGGGGCGACGGGTTCGGGCAAGTCCACGACGCTGGCGTCGATTCTGAACTACATCAACGAGAACCGGCGCTGCCACATCATCACGGTCGAGGATCCGATCGAGTATCTGTTCGAGGACAAGAAGTCGTTCATCAACCAGCGCGAGGTCGGGATCGACGTGACGAGTTTCTCGAGCGCGCTGAAGCACATCGTGCGTCAGAATCCGGACGTGATCCTGGTCGGCGAAATGCGCGACCACACGTCGTTCGACGCGGCGCTGCAGGCCGCGGAGACGGGGCACCTGGTGTTCGGGACCATCCATGCGTCGAGCGCCGCGCAGACGATCGGGCGCATCCTCGACCTGTTCCCGGTGGAGCGGCAGGACCTGATCCGCCAGGGGCTGGTCTTCAACCTGAAGGCGATCGTCTGCCAGAAGCTGCTCCCGTCGAGCCAGGAGGGGGTGCGCATGGTGCCGGCGGTCGAGTTGATGGTGGTGAACGCGACGGTGCAGAAGCTGATCAAGGAGCGCGAGGACAAGAAGATCATGGATGTGGTGCGCGGCGGGGCGGAGGAGGGGATGCAGGATTTCAACCAGAGCCTGGTGAGCCTGATCAACCAGGGGCTGATCAACAAGAAGGTCGGGCTGGCGTTCTCCCCGAATCCGGAGCAGCTGAAGATGAACCTCCAGGGGATTTACCTGGGCGAGGACCACAAGATCCTCGGGTAGGTGGCAGCGCGGAGAATTCCGGCAGGCCGGGCGACGACGCCCGGCCTGCTGCTTTTTGCGGCGGGACACGTCCGGAACTTTCGCGCCGCAGCCGCGTCCAACATCACCCCCCGAACACCGGAGACCGCATGCGCCTCCTCGCAGCCCTCGCCCTTCTCCTTCCGTCCGCCGTGCTGGCCGAACCTGCGGCACCCGTCACGCGGGTCGAAGTCTTCGCAACCCACGAATTCGGCCGCGGCGGGGTCCGCGAAGAGCGGCTGAGAGTGGCGGCCGGGAAGGACGGGCCGATCCTCACGCTGACGATCCGGACGGACGGCAGCGCGACGGTATACCCGTCGGTCGCGGTCCCGGCGGACGCCTGGATCGGGCTGAAGACCCTGGTCGCGACCTATGGGCTGGCGACCTGGAATCTGCCGCCGGGGGTCGCCCACGACTGGGGGCAGCAGGGGTACGAGGTCGCAGCGAAGGATGTGACCTCCCGCAGCTGGACCGGGCCGTTTCCGGGATGGGCGCCTCCGCTTTCGCTGCATCGACGGATGGCGGAGCTGGCGCATCTCCTCCTCCCGAAGCAGACGCTGGAATTCTTCCCGGCGAAACGGGGACCCGCCGACCGCCGGATCCGGACCTGGTCGCTGGCCGGCGGTCTGGTCTTCCCGCCGGAGCATGGAGGGCCGATGTTCGAGGTCGAGCTCGAGGTCTGGGGCGATGTGCGGACGATGACCGTCCGCCGGAACTCGGCGAAAGGGATGAAGGAGACGGTGTCCGAGGTGACGGCAGGGGATTGGGACCGGTTGTGGGCGCTCGCGACGGATCCGGAGGTCGCGGCCTGGGATCCCGAGAAGGTGTTCCCGATCATCGACCACGGCGGCGGCGGGCTGGAGGTAGCGGAGAAGGGGGTGGCCGTGCTCCTGCAGTGGGGGCCCGGGATGCCGCCTCCCGGGAGCGCGCCGGAGAAGCTGCTGGAGGGGATCTGGAAACTCCCCGGGGTGAAATGAGCCGCCGGCCGGCGGCGTACGAATGAACGGGATCGGCGGGCCGCGGGAGACGTAAGCTGGGGGGGCGACCCGCCGTATTTCCGGCCACACCCGTGGAGCACTGCGACTCCCATCCTCTGGTTCCGCCTCACCGCTCTGGTCCCCTCCTCCTCCTCGGAGGACGCCTCGGCGTCGCTCGCGGAGCTCGGGTGCAGCGGCGTGCGCATCGAGGACGGCGATCCGGCGCGGCTGGAGGCGCATTTTGAGAATGATGTCTCAGCAGCAGCCGCGGCCGTTCTGGCGCCGTGGGGGGGATGGGTCGAGACGTCGGCCTGGGTCGAGGAGGAGGACTGGACGACCGCGTGGCGGCGACGGGTGCCGACGCTGGTGGTGGGCCCGTTCTGCATCCACCCGACCCACGAGCCGCCGCGGCCGGGGGCGATCAATCTGAGGCTCGACCCCGGGATGGCGTTCGGGACGGGGGAGCATCCGACGACGCGGCTGATGCTCCTGGAGATCGCGGCAATGGCCGCCACGGCCCCGCTGGGACGCTTCCTCGACCTCGGGTGCGGGACCGGGATCCTCGCGATGGCGGCGGCGGCGCTCGGGGCGGGGGCTGTCGTGGCGGCGGACACGG
>JABWAY010000292.1 GCA_013360825.1 Candidatus Brocadiia bacterium
ATGGACCGGGACGCCGTGCGGTTCGGCGAACTCGTCGCCCGCGCGCCGGACGCGCCGGACGACGCGAAGGTCCTGGCGTTCCGTGCCCTGGCGGAGGTCCGCCGGCGCTGCGGGGATGTCGTCCGCGCGCTGGAGGCCTGTCGCGCGCTCGAGGAACTGGGTGCGGCGACGGAGGAGACGACGCGGTGGATCGAGCGGCTGGAGTCGCTCCGATAGTTGACGGGCGCGCCCTGCGCTATCTATGGTGTCGGGCTGAACCGATCTGATATCTCAATTTTGCGAAGGAGGTCCCTGTGTCTGATGCCCCTGAACCTCAGGGCGGTCTGCTGGACGCGAAGAAATCCAAGGCAGTCTTCGTCCTGGGCGTCGCCCTCTACCTGCTGATGACCTTCTGGGCACAGGCGCCGATCTACAGTGTCGCGGAGATGGCTTCGAAGGGATCCCGCCTCGACCTGCACAAGGCGCAGGAACTCGACGCGCCGATTTCGCCGACGGAGCCCTCGAAGCCGCCGGAGAAGGCCAAAGACATCGGGGACCTGAACAACCGGTACGACAAGCTGAAGAAGGCGTACGACGAGAAGAAGAAGGAGTACGACGAGAAGCTCTACCCGGCGTACCAGCGCGAGCAGTGGATCTACGTGGTCGAGGAGGAGCCGGAGATCCGCGAGGAGCTGAAGGAGCTCCGCAAGGACTACGAGTGGGCGAACGCGACGACGACGCGCTGGGCGTACTGGGCGTTCGTCGGCCGGTTCATCGGCGCGGTCCTGATGCTGATCGGCCTGGGATTCACGGCCGTCCACGGCTCGGAGTGGGAGCGCGCGGCCGCGATCGTCGTGATCGGACTCGTGCTCGTGGGGACCTCGGGCGTCATCGGAAACATGGACCCGGGCCTGACGCGGAGCCTGATGAAATAGCCGGAGACCATCGACGCCCCCCGGCCGGACGGCCGGGGGGTGTTTTTGCTGAAGTGCCGCGCACGCCGGATCCGGCCGGGCGTCTCAGGGGCGCGCGAGCGCGCGCTGCCCGATGTCCCTGCGATAGTGCATCCCGTCGAACGAGATGCAGGACATCCCCCGGTACGCGGCGTCCCGCGCGGCCGCCATCGTCGCCCCGGTCGCCGTCACGGACAGCACGCGCCCGCCCGCCGTCAGCAGGCTCCCGCCCTTCCGCAGCGTTCCCGAGTGAAAGACCTGGCAGCCCGGCACGCGCGCGGCCTCCTCGGTCCCCCGGATCTCGTGGCCGCGGGAGAACTCTCCGGGATACCCGCCCGAGGCCGCTACGACGCAGACCGCCGGATCCGGGTGCCAGGCCAGATCCACGCGCGAAAGCTTGCCGTCGATCGTCGCCTCCACGATGTCCAGGAGGTCCGTCTTCAACCGGACCATCAGCGGCTGGGTCTCGGGGTCGCCGAAGCGCGCGTTCACCTCGAGGACCTTCGGCCCGGTCCGGGTCAGCATCAGTCCCGCGTAGAGAATCCCCCGGTACGGCCGGTTCTCCATCTTCATGGCGTGCACGAGCGGGACGAAGATCTCCCGCGACACCGACGATGCCAGCTCCTCGGTGAAGACCGAGGCCGGGGAGCAGGCCCCCATCCCACCGGTGTTCGGCCCCTGGTCCCCGTCGTTCACGCGCTTGTGGTCCTGCGCGCTCTCCAGGATCGCGATCGTCTGCCCGTCGGTCACCGCCAGGATCGAGGCCTCCTCGCCGGTCAGGAACTCCTCCAGGACGACCCGCTCGCCCGCCCGGCCGAACACCCTGTCCTTCATCGCCGCCTCGATCGCCGCCGCGGACTCCTCCGGCGTCGCGCAGACCGTCACACCCTTCCCGGCCGCCAGCCCGTCCGCCTTGACCACCAGCGGATGCGGCGTCTTCTCCGCGTACCGCAGCGCGTCCTCCAGCCGGTCGAAGACCCGGTACCCCGCGGTGGGGATGTTGTGCTTGCGGAAGAGGTTCTTGCAGAAGGCCTTGGAGGTCTCGATCTGCGCGGCTTCCCGGGTTGGGCCGAAAATCCGGATGCCGCGCGCGGTGAACTCATCCACGATCCCCGCGGCGAGCGCGGCTTCGGGGCCGACGACGACGAGGTCGATCTGCTGCTTGCGGACCAGTTCCAGGAGCGCCGGGATGTTGTCCGCGGCCGTGTCGACGCAGGTCGCCAGCTCCGCGATCCCCGCGTTGCCGGGGGCGCAGAAGAGCTGGGGGGCACGGGGAGAGCGGGCGAGTTTCCATGCGAGCGCGTGTTCGCGCCCGCCGCCGCCGACGATGAGGATCTTCATGGGGCGCGGTTATAGCGGATCCTCGGCCGTGCCGCCAGAATCGAGCGCGCTACTTCGGCGCCACGGGCTCCGGGTCGGCGGGCTGCGCGCCGCCGCCGGACGACGCGGCGTGCTTGCGCAGCCACCAGTCGCGCCAGGCGTCGAGGTTCCGCCCGTGGGAGAGCCCGGTGCACGCCTCCAGCGCCCGCCCGTAGGCGGTCAGCTCCTTCTCCAGGGCTTCCTTCTTCGCGTCGTCATCAGGGGAGCCCAGCGGGTTCATGCCCCCCGACGGAAGTTTCCCGGCGTCCTCCAGGGCCTTCCGGGCCTCGGGGGTCAGGTTCGCACCCCCCGCGTAACGCGGGTCGGGATCGCGGCGCTCCACCGAGAACCCGCCGCGCGGCTGGCCGGCTTTCGCCAGCGCCGAGATCAGCGCCTCCGCGGCCCCCTCGTTCGGGAAGACCACGAGGGCCTGGGCCGCACGGATCCGGACGGCCGCGGAGTCGCTCTGCAGCCCCTTCTGGATCTGGATCCAGGTGTCGGGGCGGTTCCAGGTCCGGAGCATCTCCGTGGCGGCGTCGCGGATCACCGCGGATTCGTCGAGGAGAACGCGGCGGGCCAGCTTCGCCATCGCCTCCGGGCGGTCGAACGGGCCGAGGGCGCCGACGCAGTACGCGCGGACGTCCGCGCTCCGGTTCTCCAGGTTTTCCAGAATGGGGAGGTACTTGTAGTCGGCGGGGATGCCGTCCAGCAGCTCCCGGGCGCGCGCCCTCGCCTCGATGTCCGCGGACGACAGCTTCCGGAACGAGTCGCGGACCCGCTCGGCGATCGCCTGCTCGAGCTCCTTCTGCTCCTTCAGGGCCTGCTTGACCCGCGCCTGCTCCGGCGGCATCCACTGCCCGCCGAACTCGACCAGCCCCTTTGCGCGCGCCGAGTCCTCGAAGGTCATCCAGACCCCCTCGTGCCGGACATGTCCGAGGGCCGTCCGCGCTTTCTCGTTCTCCGGGTCCGCCGCAATGACCCGCTGATACTCGGCGGTCGCTTCCTTGCGCAATTTCTGCTCGTCGCACCACCGGGCCAGGTCGAGCATCGCCTTGACGTCGCCGGGGGCGATGCGCGCGCTCCGTTCGCGGTAGACCTCTTCGGACGTGGCGCCCCGTTCGACGCTGCGGATCTGGTGGCGCGGGATCGTGACCGAGCCGTGGCGGACCTCCAGCTTCACGCCGTGCTCGGTATCCTCGAGGATCCGCCCCTCGATTTTCCGCCCGTCCTTGCAGATGACGGTGTCTGCGAGGGCGGGGGCGGCGAATGCCAGTGCCAGTATCCACGCGCGCATGCCAGGCTCCGATCCGGAAAGTCCCCCGGGGAATCCTACCACGAACGGGCCGGGACGCCGGCAAGAACCGGGGCCGCGGGGGCCGGGCTCCGGGCCGCCGCGCGCGAGAACCTTGACCCCCGTTCGCGACGCGGATACGTTGCGCCGTCCGAGAGGAGAACACAACGCGATGAACGTCCACGAGTATCAGGCGAAGGAACTGCTGCGGCGCTACGGCATCGCGGTGCCGGACGGCAGAGTGGCGTCGACCGCCGTGGAGGCCGAGGGGATTTTCGGGGCCCTGAACGCGCCCGTCGTCGCGGTCAAGGCCCAGATCCACGCCGGCGGCCGCGGGAAGGCCGGCGGCATCAAGCTCGCCACCTCCCCCGCGGAATCGCGCGCGGCAGCCGAGGGAATCCTGGGGAAGACGCTGGTCACTCACCAGACAGGCCCGGCTGGACGGCTCGTCCGCAAGGTGTGGGTCGAGGCCGGGACCAGGCCCGAGCGTGAATTCTACGTCGGAATCGTCATCGATCGCGAAGCGCAGAGGCCGGTCCTGATGGTCAGCCCCGCGGGGGGGATGGACATCGAGGAGGTCGCCGCGAAGACCCCCGGAAAGATCTTCCGGGAGGTGATCGGCTCCTGGGGGCTCCAGCCGTTCCAGGTCCGCAAGATCGCACGCGCCCTCGGCCTGGACGCCGCGCTCGCGAAACAGGCGCAGCCGCTTCTGGCGAGCCTCTGCCGGCTGTTCGTCGAACTCGACTGCTCGATGGTGGAAATCAACCCGCTCGCGGTCGCCGGCGGCCGGCTGATCGCGCTCGACGCCAAGCTCAACTTCGACGACCGCGCGCTCTTCCGTCACCCCGAAATCGAGGCGATGCGGGACGAGCACGAGGAGGATCCCGCGGAGCGGGAGGCGGCGAAGATCGGGATCAGCTACATCTCGCTCGACGGCAACATCGGGTGCATGGTCAACGGCGCCGGCCTCGCGATGTCCACGATGGATGTGATCAAGCTCCACGGGGGCGCGCCCGCCAATTTCCTCGACGTCGGCGGCGGCGCCACGAAGGAGCAGGTCACGGCGGCGTTCCGGCTTCTGCTCGGGAACGCGAACGTCAAGGCGATCCTGGTGAACATCTTCGGCGGGATCATGAAGTGTGACATCATCGCCAACGGGGTGATCGCCGCGGCGCGGGAGCTGAAGATGACGGTCCCGGTCGTGGTGCGCCTGGAGGGGACGAATGTCGAACTGGGCCGGAAGCTGCTCGGGGAGAGCGGGCTGGCGCTGACGACGGCGACGGACATGGATGACGCGGCGAAGAAGATCGTCGCGGCGGCGGCGGGGAGATAGGACCGGCCATGGCCGACGGGTTCAAGCTCGTGGAGGGCATCCGCGCCGGGTCGCGGACGGATTTCTCGTCGCTTGTCGAGCGCTACGCACGGGAGGTCTATCCGTTTCTCTCGAGGATTTCGGGGAGCGGCGCGGCGGAGCGCCTGACCCAGCAGACGTTCGTGAAGGCCTGGGACGGCGCGTCGACGTTCCACACGGACCGCCCGCTGCGGGCCTGGCTGCTCGGGCTCGCCGTCCGGGTCGCGGGCGACCACGAGGGATTCGACGGCCGCTGGGACGCCGCCGTCGGGACCGCCCTGGG
>JABWAY010000293.1 GCA_013360825.1 Candidatus Brocadiia bacterium
ACCTCGGGCGGGAGGGTGCGGCGCTCGCGGAGGGCGGCGGCCTGGACGAGGCTGCGCCGTCCGGGCTCGTCCGGCGGTTCGAGCCGGACCTGCATCGCGGACGCGAGGCGCGACTGCAGCGTGCGGGTCAGCCCCTGGATCTCGCGCGGACGGATCCGGCAGGTCAGCACGATGCCGCGCCCGGCGGCGTCGAGGTGGTCGAACATGTGGAGGAACTCCGCCTGCGTGGCCGGGCGGTGGGCGAGACGGTCGACGTCGTCGAAGAGGAGGATCTCGGCCGATCGGAATTTCTGCCGGAACGCCCCCATCCGGTTGTGCGTGACGGCATACGTGAACTGCCGGAGGAAGTCCTCGCTTCCGATCCGCATCGTCGCGGGCCGCCGCGCGCCGGAGTCGCGCAGCCCGTTCTCGATGGCGCCGAGCAGGCTGGTCTTCCCGGTTCCCTCGCCGCCCGTCACGAGGAGCACGCGGGCCCAGGCGCCGCGCGTCTCGACGAATCTCCGGGCCGCCTCGAGGGCGAGCCGGTTCCAGGGCCCTCTCACCAGCCCGTCCGGCCCCCCGTCCCACGCCACCGGGGGCGCGGCGGTCGAAACGCGCACCGCCGGCTCCCCCTGAGCCGCTGCCGTCTGCATGCCGCCCCTCTCTCCCCTGTCCAGGCCCGTCCCGCGCCCGGCGCCCCGTCCCGACCCGCCACGCCGCGGATCCTGCCGACGTCCACTCCTCCGCGCACGGATGATGCTAGCCCCGGAGACGCCGCCGCGGCAAAGCGGCACAGCACCTTTTATTTTTACGCGCCGCGTCAGGCCCGCCCGCAAATGGCCCGGAATCGCGGGTTCGCGGGCCGCGGCCCCGCCGGGCCGCCGGCGGCGCGGAATCGCGCCGGTTTTATTTTCGAAGAGCGGCGGCGGCGTCGGCCCGGAGACGTTCGAGCGGAAACCGGACGCCGGGACACTCCGTCCCGCCCACGCGCACCTGGGAGTGCCCGAGGATCCGGTCGGGCGTGATCGAGTACCGGCGCGCCAGCCAGCAGGTCAGGTCCCTCAGCGCCGCATACACCCCCTCCGGCATCTCGTGGTCCATGTAGTTGCCGACCACGCAGATCCCGATCCCGTAGGCGTTGTGGAACTCCTCCCCCGCGTGCGCCCCGTGAAGCTGCCGCAGCCAGCGCGGCCCCACCTCCACTCCCCCCGCCGGCGCGCCGTCCCCGTTCCCGATCACGAACTGGTACCCGAGCATGTCCCACCCCCGCTCCTCACGGTGCAGCTTGTCGAACTCCGCCGCGTTTCCGGAAAGCGAGGCGCTGTGGTGGACGATGATCGACTTCCACTCCCGGGTCTCCGGCTGCACCAGCGCCCCCGCGATCCCCGACAGCGACTCCGGGATCGGGACGATCGGCGCGAACGGAATCCCCGCGAACGGTTCGGGAGGATCCGCCCCCACCGGAGACACGGCCCGTCCGGGGACCGGAACGGGCTGCACGAGCGCCTTCATCGGGGGCGGCGGATCCGCCCCGGGGCCCGAAACCAGGATCCCCGAAATGGCGCACACCAGCGCGGCGACCAGGAGCACGACACGCACCGGACGGGGGCGCAGCGTCATCACGGCCCTCTCCGCATCCGCGCCCGTCCCGCCGCACCCGCGGCCCGGACGTCGCTACCCGCGATACTTCCCGATCAGAACACAGGAATTGTGCCCGCCGAACCCGAACGAGTTCGAGATCGCGTAGCGCTGCTCGACCTTGCGCGACGTGTTCGGCACATAGTCCAGGTCGCAGTCCGGATCCTTCGAGTCCTGGTTGATCGTCGCGTGCACCACGTCGCGCTGCACGCTCAGCGCCGTCACCGCCAGTTCCACGCCCCCCGCCGCGCCGAGCAGATGCCCCACCATCGACTTCGTGCTGGAAATCGGAATCTTCCCCGCGCGATCCCCGAACGCCAGACGGATCCCCTTCGTCTCGATCGCGTCGTTCAGCGGCGTCGACGTCCCGTGCGCGTTGATGTACGTCACCTCCTCCGGCCTCACCCCGCCGTCCTTCAGCGCCCCGAGCATGCACGCCGCCGCCCCCGTTCCCGCGGGATCCGGCGCGGTGATGTGATACGAGTCCGCGCTGTTCCCCACGCCCAGCACCTCGGCGTAGATCTTCGCGCCGCGCTTCACCGCGTGGTCCAGCCGCTCGAACACCAGCATCCCCGCCCCCTCGCCCAGCACGAACCCGTCCCGCTCCTTGTCGAACGGACGGCTCGCCTTTTCGGGTGCGTCGTTCCGCGTCGAAAGCGCCCGCAGCGCCATGAACCCGGCCAGGCCGCTCGGCGTCAGGGCCGCCTCGCACCCGCCCGTCAGCACCACGTCCGCCTCGCCGTACTGGATCAGCCGGAGGGCGCTCCCCATCGCGTGATTCGCGCTCGCGCAGGCCGACGCCACCGCCCAGTTCGGACCTTTCAGCCCGAATCGGATCGACAGCTGGCCCGGCACCGCGTTCGTCATCAGCTTCGGAATGAAGAAAGCGCTCACCCGCTGCGGTCCCTTGTCGAACAGCCGCTTGTGCTGCTCCTCGAGTTCCCGCAGTCCGCCGATCCCGCTTCCGACGATACAACCCGCGCGCGTCGCATCGATCTTGTCTGCGCTCAATTCCGCATCCTGCATCGCCAGCGACCCCGCGCCGATCCCGAACTGGCTGAACCGGTCGAGGCGCTTGGCTTCGCGCTCGTCGATCCAGCGTCCGGGGTTGAAGTCGGGGCAGTCGGCGCCGATGCGGGTATCGAACGCGGAGGTATCGAAGGAGGTGATGGGGCGCACACCGCTCTTGCCGGCGAGCAGGGCGTTCCAGACTTCCTCGCGGTCACACCCGAGGGGCGTGATGACGCCGATACCGGTGATGACGACGCGGTGGCGCATTCAGGCCTTCGAGGTCTTCTGAATGTAGTTGATCGCGTCGCCGACGGTCTGGATCTTCTCGGCTTCCTCGTCGGGGATGGAGAGGTCGAAGTGATCTTCGATCTCCATGACGAGTTCGACGGTGTCGAGGGAGTCGGCGCCCAGGTCGTTGACGAACGACGTCTGGGGTGTGACCTTCTCCTTGGCGACGCCGAGCTGCTTGCAGACGATCTCGATGACCTTGTCCTGGATTTCCTGCGGAGACGGCATGCGAGGCCTCCAACGCTGAAGTCGGGGTCAAATGTTAGGGGCGCGATTATAGGCAGGGGAAAACGGGAGGCAACAAAAACCTTTGGCGTTTCCGGGGTTGGGTCGGGGGCGGGTCAGGAGCGCCGTTCGTTCGCATTTTTCAAAGAGTTCAGTTCGATCAGAACTCCGTGCGTCTCCCCCGGTCTCAGAAAATTCACCCGCATCCCGCCGCTCCCGTCCTTTCCGGACTCGTAAAGCGGCGTCAGCCCGCCCGCCCGGAGCCGCGCCGCCGCCGCGTCCACATCCGCCACCTCGAGACAGACATGGTGGATCCCCTCACCCCGCTTCTCGAGAAACTTCGTGATCGCCGTCTCGCCCGGCATCGGTTCGATCAGCTCCAGGCAGGTGTTCGCGAGGTGGATCTTCGCCACGCGCACCTGCATGGACGGGACGTCCTCGAACTCGACGGGCGCGCCCGGCTCGATCAGGCGGTAGAGCGGCAGGACGTCGTCGATGCGACGGACCGCGATGCCGATGTGATTGAGGGTGGAGGCCATGAGCGGCCGATTATAGGCGCCGCCCCGCCCCGGGCGCGAGATCGGCTTGCGGCGCGCACCCGGATCGGGGACGATGGCGCCGTGTTCGACACGCCGGAGGGAATGTTTTTTTTCCGCGGGGGCGTCGCGCTCCTGCTCGGCCTCAGCCTCGGGCTGGAGCGGGAGAAATCCGGCCAGGCCGGACAGTCCCCGCATTTCGCCGGCATCCGGACCTTCTCGCTCTGCGCGCTGACCGGGTTCCTCTGCGCGACGATCGACGGCACCGCGCTGCTCGTCGCGGGGTTCGCCGCCTCCGCCCTGCTCGCCACCGCGGCCTGGCTCCGCCCGGCGGGGGCCACCCGCGGCGGCATGACGACGGAGGCCGCGTTCCTGCTGACCTACCTCCTCGGCGCCGCCTGCGGACGCGGCCTCATCCTCCAGGCCTGCGTCGTCGCGATCGCCGCCACCAGCCTCCTCGCCTGGAGGGAACGCCTCCACGGATTCGCGCGCGCCCTCCCCGCCCACGACTACGCCGCGGCCGTGAAATTCGCCGTCATCTCCATCGTGATCCTCCCCCTGATCCCGAACCGGGACTACGGAAGCGGCTGGTGGGCGGTGAACTTCCACAAGACATGGCTCATGGTCGTCCTGATCAGCGGGCTGGGTTTCGGCGGCTACATCCTCACCCGCATCGTCGGCCCGCGCACCGGGACCGGGCTCGCCGGCCTCCTCGGCGGCCTCGTCAGCTCGACGGCCGTGACCCTCTCCTTCTCGAAACGGAGCCGCGAAGTCCCCTCGCTGGCCGCGGCCTGCTCCCTCGCGATCGTCGCGGCCTGCACCGTCCTCTACCTGCGCGTCGCGATCGAGGCGGTGGTCATCCACCCCGAATTCGCCCGGGCTCTCGCGTTCCCGCTCGGCGCCCTGTTCCTCTTCTCGACGGGTGCCTGCGCCGTCCTCTACCGCGTTTCCGCCGCGGCCCCCGCCGACCCCGAACCCGCCGACCCCGCGTACCGCAATCCCGTCGAACTCTTCCCCGCCATCAAGTTCGCCGCACTCTTCGCCGCGGTCACGGTCCTGTTCCGCCTCGCCCGGGCGACGTTCGGCCGGACCGGGGCCTGGGTCGCCGCCTTTCTCTCGGGTCTGACGAACATGGACGCGATCACCCTGTCGGTCGCGGAAATGACGCGGAAGGGGACGGTGCCGATGAGTTCGGCGGTGACGTCCGTGATGCTGGCGGCGATCGCCAACACCCTGGTGAAGGCCGGCATCGCGCTCGCGCTGGCGGGGCCCGTCACGCGCCGCCATGTCGCCGTGTCGCTGGGGGCCACCTGCGCCCTCTCGGTCGCCATCCTCCTCTGGCAGGCCTTCGCGCCCTGATCAGCGCCGGGGCGGAACGTGGCGCCCGAAGACGGTGCGGAGCGCGCCGGAGATCTCGCCAAGCGTCGCCTCCGCGGTCACGGCGGCGAGGATCGGCGGCATCAGGTTGCCGCTGCCGGCCGCGGCGGACTCCAGGGTGCGAAGCGCGTTCCCTGCCGCGCGGCTGTTCCGGGCC
>JABWAY010000294.1 GCA_013360825.1 Candidatus Brocadiia bacterium
TTCGCCCCGGTGACGGGCGGGACGCAGCGGCATCCTCACCTCGGGCACGGAACCCAGCGGCTGCAGCCGGTCGAGCCGGAGCCGGCGGGCGGCGGGGGCAAGGCCCCGATGGTGGCGGGGGCCGTCGCGCTCGTCGTCCTCCTCGGCGCGGGGATTCTCTTCTTCGTCCAGAATTCCAAGGAAAACGCCGCCAAGGCCGCCGAGGCGAAGCGGCTGGCGGACGCGAAGTCGGCGTACGAGGAGGCGGTGAAGTTCCGGCAGGCGAACCCGGACGATCCCGAGGGGCTGCTGAAGCTGATCGAGGACCTGGCGAAGAGGGCGAGGAACTCGGAGTGGGCGGGGAAGCTGGCCGCGGAGGCGGAGGATGCGGAGTCGCGCAGGAAGGTGATGCAGATCCGAAGGGAGCGCGAGCAGAAGCTGGAGGCCGCGCGGTCGAAGGCGTCGGCTTCGGATGCGGACCTGCGCGCGATCGCGCAGGAAATCGACGGCCTGGCCGCCCAGTGGCGGATCGCGGGCGACCTGGAGCTCGCGACGACGGCCGGCTCGACCGCGCGGTCGCTTCGCGACTCGCTCGTCCGGCGATCGCTGGAGGATGCGAAGGCGTACGAGGCCGCCAACCCGGACAATTTCGAGGAGGTGCAGAAGCGGCTGCTGGACGTGATGGGGCTGTGCGCGGAGATTCCCGGCTATGAGGCCGAGTCGAAGCAGGCGCAGGAGCGGCTGCAGGCGGTGAAGGTGAGGCGCGAGGCGCAGGCGGTCGAGGAGTTCGAGCAGGTGAAGAAGAAGGTGGAGACGCTGCGGGCGGGGAAGAAGTGGGACGAGGCGATCTCGGAGCTGAGGGGGTTCGTGGAGCGGCGGCGGGGCGCGGCGTGCGTGGACGACGCGCAGCGGCTGGCGTGGGACATCGAGGCCGAGAAGAAGAAGGCGATGACGGAGAATCCCGCCAACCCGGATCCGGGAAAACTGCCGCCGGCGGAGTGGACACCGCTCTGGGACGCCCGGACGCAGAGCGGCTGGAAGCTGGGCGGGTCGCGCGAGACGAAATGGGAGAGCCGGGACGGCGTCATGACGGGGACCAACCCGCTGACGCCGGAGGACGCGAAGAAGGACACCCAGACGAACGGCGTGGGGTTCTGGTATTTCGACCGCGCCTTCTCGGGGTATGAGGTCGAGCTGGACATGACGCTCGTGAAGGGATCCGGGCTGGTCGTGGTCGCGCTGGGCGGGCTCGCCAAGGAGCCCCCGGCGATCCCGTTCCGGGGCGAGGCGGAGGGCACGGCGGCGCAGGTGGTGGTGCCGCCCGGCAAGGCGGTGACGATGCTGGTGCGGGTGCGGGCGGACAGCGTCGAGATCCTGGTGAACGGGGCGGGACGGAAGTGGCAGTTCCAGGGGTACGAGGACGGCAAGGACCACGGCGCGGGGATCTTCGGTCTCGCGCTCTCGCCGCAGAGCGAGGTGCAGGTCCGGTCGGCGAAGATCCGGCGCACGCCCTGAGCAGCTCCACGATGCTCCTGGGCCGTCCATCCTCGCGTCTTTCAACGTCCTGCGTCGTCGTCGATCCTCATCGTTGTTCACCGACATCGATTCCGGTCTCCTCCCTGCAGGCCGTCGAAACCCGCGTCGTCTGAATGGCACAGTTTCATCGTGGAGCTGCTCAGGAGGGGCGCCGCGCCGGCCGTGACGGCGCGGCGACGGCGGAGAAAGGGGCGCCCGACTGTGCTAAGCTGGCCCCTGTCCGTTCCCGGACCGTCGACCGCGCCTTCCGCCTCCGGCCCATCCTCGGGACGCCGGCGCGGATCCGCAGTCGATCCAGAACCGGGGAGCCTCCCGGGCCAGCATAGGATCAGCGCACATGGGATTCGCGACGGTGTACTGCGACGGCTGCGGCGCACAGATTCTCGGGGTGGAGTTCGAGAAGGGGCACGCCGTCACGCGGCAGGGGAAGAACTACTGCGCCGAGTGCGTGCCGAATCTTCCGCCGATGGCCCCGGGGGAGGAGGAGCGGAAGGGGTCCACGCGGGTCAAGCGGATCGGTGAGACGCGGAACACGGACATCATCCGGAACCTGCAGTCGATGGGCGGGCACGGGAACACGACGCGGATGACGCACGGGTCTCATGCCGCGCCGGCGGCGCCGGCGGGGATGTCGGGGCCGGCGAAGGTGGGGGCGCTGGCGGGGAGCCTGGTGGTGCTGGCCGGGATCGCGTTCATCCTGACGCGGGGAGGGGAGACGAAGCCCGACACTTCGAAGGCCCGGGAGGCGTACGACAGGGTCGTCGCGATGCAGGAGACCGCGACGGCCCGCGATCTCCTGGACGCGGCGCGGCGCGCGCAGAGGGAGGCCGCCGGATCGGCGTTCGAGGCGAAACTCCGGGAGATCGCGAACGAGGCGCAGGCGCGGCTCGAGAAGGAGGAGAAGGTCGCGAAGCTGGAGCGGGAGATGACGAATCTCCTGGAGGAGGCGCGCCTTGCGGACGATCCCTCCGCCGCGGTGCCGCTGCTGAGAAGCCTCGCGACCCGCGTTCAGGCGGACGCCCCGGCGTTGCTCGAGAAGATCAATGCCGGGATCGATTCGATCCTGCAGCGGTCGGTCCTCAAGATTCTGGGCGCGATCGATTTCGACCTGGCGAAGACGACGCACGGGCTGAAGCGCGTGAACGAGCAGCTGGACGAGGCCGACCGGAGGGCGAGGGAGGCGGGGGCGGCGGCGAAAGGGCTGCAGGAGTCGGTGGCCGCGAAGCGCCGCCAGGCGGCGGAGACGTTCGCGAAGGCCGCCGACGAGCAGTTCGGGGAGCTGGAGAAGCGGGTGCAGGGGCTGATGGACCTGCTGAACTACGACCAGGCCGCGAACGCCGTGACGGGGTTCCTGAACGACTACCGGGGAACGGCTGTGGAATCGAAGGTCACGGCGCTTCAGGAAAAGGTCGCGAAGGCGAAGAAGGAATTCGACGCGGCGTGGATCTCGGTGAATGCGGATTCGGACTGGAAGAGGAGCCTCGGGAACGGCAAGGTGGAGTTTGCCGGAGGGGTGATCACGCTGTCCTGCGAGGGGGCGGAGGTCGACCGGGACTACACGCGGCGGATCGTGCTGGCGCAGTCGGACGAGACCTGGAAAGAGGTCGAGATGGAGTTCGAGGTCTACCTCGAGAAGAACGGGGGGGCGGTCGTGCTCTGCCAGGGGGATCCGGATCCGATTCCCGCGGGGTTGCGGGTGAGGACGGGGAACGACGGACTCGACGCGAACCGGTGGTGGAAATGTTATGTCCGGGTGATGGGCGGCCAGGTTTCGATGGGGCTGTCCGGGCAGACGCCGCAGTCGCGGCCGGTGAGAGTCGGGGTCGGCGGGGTGGCGTTCGCGGTCTACCCCGGCGGGAAGCTGCAGCTCCGGAACATCCGGGTCCGGAAGCTGAGGTAGCGGGGTGGCGGAACCGGCGGCGGGGATGCGGGTTGCGGGGCGCGCGGCGCTTCTGGTGCTGCTGGGGGCGGCCGCAGCCGGCTGCGTGGAGCGCGAACTCCGGGTGGAGAGCGACCCCCCGGGGGCGGACCTGTACATCGACGGCGTGAAGGCGGGGACGACCCCGCACGTCGAGCCGTTCACGTTCTACGGCGCGCGCCGCCTGACGTTCCGCCTGGACGGGCATGTCCCGCAGGAGACCGTGGTCCCGATCCGTCCTCCGTGGTTCCAGGTCCTTCCGCTCGACTTTTTCTTTGAGCTGCTCTGGCCGTGGACGCTTCGGGACGAGCGGCGCGTTTCGGTGGTTCTGGAGCCGCTGTCGGAGGCGGATCCGGAGGCGCTGATCGAGCGGGCGCGAAGCTGGCGGGAAGAGGCGCGGCGTCCCGCGGCGGGAGAGAAGTAGCGAGGATTTCTCAAGCGTCCCGCGGTCCGGGTCCGATATATCCTCGGATGTTCTCCACCGAAACAAGAGATCCTGCCGGCCTTCGGGTCCTCATCATGGGGCTCGGACTGTTCGGCGGCGGCGTCGGCGCGGCGCGGTACTTCTGCCGGGCGGGCGCGCGGGTGACGGTCACCGACGTCAAGACGGCGGAGCAGCTGGCGGAGTCGGTGCGCGCGCTCGAGGGGCTGGATCTGACGCTGCGTCTCGGCGGGCACCGCGAGGAGGACCTGGACGGGTGCGACCTGCTGCTGATTTCTCCCGCGGTGGCGCACGACAACCCGTTCCTGCTCGAGGCCGTGCGCCGGGGGATCCCGGTGGAGTCCGAACTGAACCTGTTCGTCAAGCTCTGCCCGGCGCCGATCCTCGGCATCACGGGGTCGAACGGGAAGACGACGACGACGGCGATGGTGGAGGCCGCGACCCGGCGGATGGGGGGCGCGACCTGGCTTCCGGTTCCCCCGGGGCGGTTCGACCGGCCGGGGAGGGTCTGGGTCGGCGGGAACATCGGTCGTTCGCTCCTGCCGCACCTTTCCGAGATCCGGCGCTCGGACGCGGTGGTGCTCGAGGTCAGCTCGTTCCAGCTGGAGAATCTGGCCGCGATCGGGCGGCATCCGGCTGCCGGGCTGGTCACCAATCTCCAGCCGAACCATCTCGACCGACACGGCACGATGGAGGCGTACGGCGAGGCCAAGAAGCAGGTGCTGCGCGGCCGCGGCGCGGTCGGGATCGTGAACGCGGACTGCCCGGTGGTCTCCCGGTGGCACGGGCTGGCGGCCAACCGCCTGAGCTTCGGCCGGCGGTCGGCGGTGGCGCGCGGGACCTGCCTGGACGGCGGCTGGATCGCCGTCGTCGAGGACGGGAACGCCCACCCGCTTCTGCCCGCGTCCGCCCTTCGCGTCCCCGGGCTGTTCAACGTGGAGAACGCGCTGGCTGCGGCTGCGGCGGCGTGGGTGCTGGGGGCGACGAAGGACGGGATTGCGGCGGGGCTGGCGGAATTCCGCGGGGTGGAGCACCGGCTGGAGACCTGCGGGACCTGGGGCGGGGTCACCTGGATCAACGACTCGATCGCGACCAACCCCGACTCGACGCTTGCGGCGCTGCGGACGCTCGGGCAGCCGCTGGTGCTTCTGCTGGGAGGGCACGACAAGGGGCTGCCGTTCGACGCGCTGGCCCGCGCCGTGGACGGGCGGTGTCGTTCGATCGTGCTCCTGGGGGCGGCCGCGCCGAAGATCGCGGACGCGCTCGCCGGGGCAGGGGTCCGGGTTCCGGTCGAGCGCGCGGCGGATCTCCGGGAGGCCG
>JABWAY010000295.1 GCA_013360825.1 Candidatus Brocadiia bacterium
GGCGGAGGCGGCGGGGGCGGCGGAGGGCCGCCGGTCACGCCATCCCCCGGGCCGCCGCCGTCACCGTACAGCGCGATCGCGCCGGCAATGTCGTCCGCCTGCAGGCCGGCGAGCGGGGAGCCCACCGAAAAGTACATGATCGACGGTGAGACCGTGGAGTGCGCCATGCCGAGCGTGTGACCGTACTCATGAAGCGCGACATGCCGCATCAGCGGGACGCTGCTCCAGGTGTGGTCGTCCGCGTCGAAGACCACGTCCGCGGTGATGATCGTCCCGCCGCTGGTGCTGGTGTAGGCCGTCGCGAGCACGCCGGACGGGGCGGCCGAGGCTTCATTCCACCAGGTCGTGTTGGTCCCGTCTCCGGACGAGAGCGTGTTGGTCGTTGTCCCGCCGTACTCGAAGTCCAGGTTGCCGCCGGTCGCGACCTCCCAGTCGTTGAGCGCGTCGGTCAGCACCGTCCATTCGCCGTCCAGCGTCGCCGGTCCGCCGGGCATGTCGGGGGTGCCGACCACATTGAAGTGATACGTGACGTTCCCGCCGCTTCCGGACGCGACGGGCGCCCCGCCCCATTTCGGCTGGCCGCCGAAATGCGCGTAGGCGCCGGCGTTCCGGTAGGGGAGGAGGAGGGCGGTGGCGACGGCGAGGACGGCCGCGACTCTGAGGAGGGGTTTCACTTGTTCACCTCCGCCAGGAGCCGGGCCATGAGATCGGCCAGGGGTTCGGTCTGGTCGGGCGGGGGAAGGGTGGGGGCGAGTTCCCCGGTTGCGTCCTTTGCGAAGTAGGCGGCGCCGGCAAAGGAGCGGGTCGCCACGGGATTGCCGTTCGCGTCGGGGAGGATCACCCACCGTCCCTGGATGGCGCCGACGATGGGCGTGATCGACCGGCGCTCGGCGCGCGTGTCGAGGCAGAGGAGAAGCCGTTCTCCTTCCGTCCAGAGCGGGACTCCGCAGACCGTCAGGGTTTCCGTGCCGACGGTGCCGCCTGTCATGGGGAGTGTGAGGAGGTCGCCGGGGCGGTCGTTGCCCTTCAGGACCTGTTCGACGCGGAAGCTCGCGAAGGTGGTGATCTGTTCGCGGCCGTCGCCGTCGGCGTCGGCGATCCGGGTGGCGGTGGACTCGACGGTTCCGACGACGATGCGCTCGCTGAGGGCGACGATTTCGGCGTCGGTGAAGAGTTCGAGGGAGAGCGCCCGGGCGCTGAGCGCTCCGGCGGTCAGGATCAGCAGGGCTGGAAGGACGCGTGGACGCATGCCTGGGCTCCTCTCTGCGGGGCAGGGATGGCGACGGAACTCCGGGAACCTGACGAGGCCAGCACGAAGCATAAAAAGCTTAAAACTGCTCAAAGTCAAGTGATCGTGTGCAGACTTGCACCGATTCCCGATCGGGTGTATAAACTTTTCAGGGGCGAACCCCCTGAGCCACTCCCGCTCCCCAGGTGGAGACCGAAAAGCGCGCGACGGCGGCACTCCCTCCCTCCCAGTTCTCTCTCCCCGCCGCTGTCGCCGCTCTTCGATCCTCACCTCGCCGCGCCGATTCCCGGCGCGCGACCGTCCGGCGGGATCCCGGACCTCAGATCCAGCGGGCCGCCTCGTAGCGACCGGCCACCAGGCGGTGAAACGCCTGCCCGAGGATCTGCCGCCCCCACCGGAATTTCGCATACAGCTGCGCGAACTTCACGACCTCCGACACGACCCGCGCGCGGTCCCCCCACCCGAGTTTCCGCAGGGCCTTCCAGAAATCCGCCTCGTGCGGCCGTGCGAACAGGATCTGAAGAGGGTTCCACTGGTCGCTGCACCTGCGGACCTCGGATTCGATGTGCTTCCGGTACACCTCCTGCACCGGCCGGCCGTGAAACGCCGCCTCCACCACCGCTTCACCCGCGATGGCGCCGGAGTGGAGTGCGGCGGACATTCCCTCGGCCATCATGTTCAGAAACCCGGCGGCCTGCCCGGTGACGAGGACGCGGCCGCGGCCGAAGACGTACCGGTTGATGAGGGAGAGCCCGAAATTCTCTCCGCACCCCTCGGAGTCCTGCGCGGGGCCGAGTTCCACATCGTGGCGGCGGTGGAGATACCGGACGACGTTCCGGTGCGCCGCATCGAAGTTGTGCCCGACGTCGAACCCGACGCCGACGATCTGCCGTCCGTCGCGCGCATGGCTCCAGGTGTAGTGTCCGAGCCCGGGGTGGAACCAGAAATGGAAGTACCGGGTGTCCAGCGGGCAACGGACGATGTCGTGGAATTTCTGCCCGACCATGAACCACGGGATCGTCTCCTGATACCCCGGGTAAACCGCCTTCACGACCATCGAGGTCGGCCCGTCCGCCGCCACGACCCACCGAGCCCGGATCTGCTCCGGCCGCCCGCGGCGGTTCAGATCGACCAGGACGCCGCCTTCGACCTCCTCCAGCCGCACGAACGACGTCCGGTCCTGCACCTCCACCCCGCTCCGCCGGATCGCCCACCAGTCCGAGTTGCGGCGGTAGAGGTGAGGCGTCGGACCGCCGTCGAAGTCGATCTCGATCGAGGGGGCGGACGGGAAGTGAAACGCCACGCCGGTGCAGCTCGTCGGCTCGTGCAGGATCTCCCGCGGAATCGGGCCGAAATTCTCGAGCAGGAACCGGTGCCCGCGCGGCGAGAGGATCCCGCTGCAGATCTTGTGTCGCGGCAGCTCCTTCCGCTCGATGCACACCGTCTCCAGCCCCGCGTCCACCAGGCGCTTCGCGCACGCCGCGGCGGAGAGGGACGCGCCGACGATGAGGACGTCGACCGAGCGGGGGGAGGTGTCCATCGGGGGGAGAGTCTAACGCAGGGAAGCCCCGGGCGGCCGGTCCGTCGCGTGGAAGGCGGCGGTGATCGCCGGAAACCGGCTCCGTCTCACCCCGAAGTCCCGACCCCCGCCACATGCACCACCGGCAGCCCCGTGTGCGCCCGCATCGCCTCCCCGTCCTCCAGGTTCTCCACCACGATCCGCCTCGGGTGCCACCCCTCCAGCATCCACCTCACCTGCTCCTGCACGCGGACCGGACCGGCGCCGTGCCGCGAGGGAACGGCGCGGGCCCCCGTCGGGATGGCGAGGCGCTGGAGGTCGAGGTTGAGCGCGCACCCCGTCTCGCGGCGGAGCGTGTCATAGACCCGGACGAGGCGCTCGCGGTCGGCGTGGTACGCGCGCGTGTCGAGCACATAATAATCCGACGTCCGCAGCGCCTCCCGCACCGCCGGCACCGCAAGGCAGGCCTCCCCGATCCCGCGGATCGGCGTGCCCGGGAGGCGCTCGCGGAGAAACCCGATGAGGAACCCCTCGCAGAGGATCACCCGAAGCGCCCCCGAGAGGGACTCCAGGAAGCCCGCGATCCGGGCGGGGTCGGGGGTCAGCCCGGCCTCGATGGACCAGGCGATGTCGGCACCCGTGTCGTCGGGGACGACGACGTGAGAAGGGCCGCCGAGGCGGAGGATCGCGGAGGAGAGGGCGGGGAGGTCGGCGAGGAGGCGGGGTTCCGCGAGGAGCACGGTTTTCCCGGCCACCGCGGGGCGCGCGGAGAGCGCGGGGGGGACGGCGAGGCCTTCGGTCAGCGGCGCAAGCGGCGAGCGGCCCGCGCGGGCCAGATCGGCGCGGAGCGTCAGCGTCATCCCCACGAGGTCGATCCGCTCCGGGCACGCCGGGACGCAGGAGCCGCACATCAGGCAGGCCGACAGGCTCTCCACCAGGTCCTCCGCGCCGGCACCCCCCTGGATCGCCTTGGCGCGCCCCTTGGGGGTCAGGCGCATGTCGCGCGTCTGCTGCCAGACCGGACAGGAGAGCGCGCAGACGTCGCAGCCGTGGCAGGCGTCGAACGTCGCCGGCGGCGGAACGGGGGCCCCGAGGAGGCGGAACATCAGAACACCACGTCGGGGTTCAGGATCATCGCCGGGTCGGCCGCGCGTTTCATCGCCAGGTGCCGGTCCACCAGCGCGTCGCCGAAGACCCGGCGGATGTATCCCTTCATGCCCCCCCCGAACCGGTAGTAGCTCGTCTTCATCTCCACCCCCACGTCGTAAATCGCGTTCTTGAACGACTGAAGATAGTCCCGGCTGTACGCCCCCGCCCGGAACATCGGCTCGAACTCGCACCCGTACGCCCAGTCCTTCGCGTCCGGCGGGATGCAGCTCATCTCGTACCGCTCCCGCCACCGGGGGATCCGGATCGCGACGCAGTAGAGCGTGTAGTGCGGAAAGAACCGGCGCGTGACGGCGTTCCCCCGCAGGATCGACTCCACGAATTTCTCTTCGCTCGTCGCCAGGTCCGGGATCACCAGCGTCCGGTTCCCCCAGTGCCGCCAGACCGCGCGGGAGAACACCACCGAGCGGTCCGACATCCGCCCGTCCCGCACATGCTCCGGCCGCTCGAACTCCGGCAGCAGCAGCTTCTTGCGGCGGTACAGCCAGAGCGCCTCCGGAAGTTTCCACGGGTGCGTCGCATAGTACGCGGCGGCGCGGAGGGCGAAGCGGGACTCGTTCATGCCGCGGAGGCGCGGGAAGACGTCGCGGAGGAACGCGGTCTCGCGCGCTTCGTCGTCAAACGCAAAGAGCAGGTTGTTCGCGCGGTCCTTCATCGTCAGGATCCCGCTGTAGTCGGTTCCGTCGCTCCGGACGACGACGATCAGGTCCTCCAGCGCGGTCCGGAGGTCGTCATAAAAGAGGTAGTGCATGCGGACGGGGGTGTAGGGGCGGATCCGCATCGTGGCTTCGGTGATGACGCCGAACTGTCCGTAGCCGAGGAGGACGCGCTCGAACAGGTCCGGCTCCACGGTCTCCGAGCATTCCACGATCCGCCCGGTCGGCGTGACGACCTCGAGGGACAGCGCGTGGTCCGCGCTCGCACCCCACCTGCAGGCGTTCACGTCGATGCCGCCGACCTGGAGGGTGCCGCCGACGGAGGACGTGAAGTTGAGGGGCGCGGAGAGGTAGTCGAGTCCCTGGCGGCGGAGATGCTCGGCGAACTCGTGCCAGTAGATGCCGCCCTGGACGCGGGCGCAGAGGTTGTCGCGGTCGATGGAGAGGACGCGGCTCAGGGACGACAGGTCGAGGAGGAGGCCGCCGAACGCGACGGTCTCTCCCTCGGTCGTGAGGCCGCCGCCCCGCGTGGTGACGGGGACCCGGCGGGCCTGGGCGGTGCGGAGGATGGCGGCGACCTCGGCGGCGGTC
>JABWAY010000296.1 GCA_013360825.1 Candidatus Brocadiia bacterium
GGCGCCGCCGCCGACCCCGGGGTGATCGTCCGGAGACAGGCCCCCGTCGCCGCCTCCCAGATCCGCGCCGTCCCGTCCCTGCCGGCCGAGACGAGACGGGCGCCGTCGGGGCTGAAGCGGACGGTGGAGACGGTGCCGTCATGACCCGCGAGCCGATGCCGTTCGCGCCCGGACCCGGACTCCCACACGCGGAGGTCGCCGCCGTCGCCGCAGGTTGCGAGGAGGCCGCCGTCCGGCGAGAAGGAGGCGAATCCGACCGGCCCGGTGTGCCTCAGGACGATGGCGTCGCCGGTCGAGGCGGCCCAGAGCCGCGCGGTCCCGTCGCTCGACCAGGTCACGAAATGTCCGCCCCCGGGGCGTGCCGCGAGACCGCGCACATCGCCCTCGTGTCCCCTGAGGTCCGCGAGCTCGACGCCGCGCTCGACGTCGAACACCCTTCCGGCGCCCTGCCGCGGGACCGCCGCGAGGCGCCGTCCGTCGTCGGACCACTCCAGCCAGTTCACCCCGCCGATCAGGCCGTCCCAGCGACGGACCTCCTCCCCCGTCGCGATGTCGTAGACGCGGACGACGAAGTCCGCCGCCCCGGTCGCCACACGGCGCCCGTCCGGCGAAATCGCCACCTGGCCGACGCCGAGCTCGTGCTGCATGAAACGGCGCTTTTCGGACAGCGCGAACAGGGCGCTGTAGAGCGCATTGTTGGCGGCATTTCCGGGGGCACGCTCCCCCGCCTCGATCGCCAGGAGGAGCGCCAGGGAGGGCGCCTCGGCGATCGCCCCCTTGCTGACCGCGGCCAGGCGCTGCCCCTCGGCCCGCAGGGCCGCCGCGATCGCCTGATCCTGCGCCCGCTTCGCCTCCCGCTCCGCCAGCCGCGCATCGGATTCCGCCTGCCGCGCCGCCGCCGACTCGGAACTCGCCAGCCGCGCCCAGGTGAGCGACGTGACCGTCCCCGCGACCATGGCGACGAGGAGAAGTGCGACCATCAGGGAGACCGTCCGGTGGCGGCGGTAGAAACGGGCGACCTGCTCCCCAAGCGTGTACTGGTAGAGGCTGATCGTCCGCCCGTCGCGGAAGGCGCCGACCTCGTCCGCCAGAACCTTCGCGCTGCTGATCCGCCGGGCCTTCTCCTTGGCCAGCGCCTGCAGAATGATCGCCTCGAGTTCCTTCGGCACATGAGGCTCCGCCTGCCGGGGCGGCAGCGGATCCGTGTGCAGCACCGACCGCAGCACCAGCTCCGCGGTCGGCCCCTCGAACGGCGCTTTTCCGGTCGCCAGCTCGTACAGGACCGCCCCCAGCGAATAGACGTCGCTCCGCTCGTCGATCTCGTCGAGCTCCCCCCGCGCCTGCTCCGGCGGCATGTACGACGGCGTGCCGAGTACGTCGCCGTCGAGCGTCCGCGTGCTCGAGCCGCGCGACCCCGCCGAGTCCCCGGAACCCCGCCCCTCCCCACCGCCGTCCCCCTCCCCGGACGGCGCGCCGATCTCCCTCGCGAGCCCCCAGTCGACGACCAGCGTTTCGCCGAAGTCCCCGATCATGATGTTCGCCGGCTTCAGGTCGCGATGAAGGATCCGCCGCGAGTGCGCATACGCCACGGCCCGGCAGACGTCCCGGAACGACTCGACCAGCCGACGGAGCGTCCAGCCCCCGCCCCCCGCGTGAAACTCCTTCAGCACCTGCCGCAGATTCCGACCAGAAATCCGCTTCATCGCGAAAAACGTCTGCCCGGTGCCGGGAAGCGTCCCCATTTCGTGGACCGGGACGATGTTCGGGTGCTCCAGGCGGCCGGTGACGCGGGCTTCCCAGCGGAATCGGTCAAGGTCGTGGGCGGGGACGGCGTCGGGGGCGAGCTTGAGGGCGACGGTCCGGCCCAGGTCCCGGTCGGCGGCCTCGACAACGGCGCCGAGCCCGCCCCGGCCGATTTCGCGGATGATCTCGAATCGCGTGGAGAGGGGTGCGGGGGAGGGGGATGCGGGAGCGCCACGCGTCGAGAGGATGGTCCGGTCGTCGGAAGAGACCGGGCGCGACGACGAGATCGCCGCAGGCTTGCCGACCTTCTCGATCCGCGCCCGGGCCAGCGCGACGAGGGCGTCGCGCGCCTCCGGGCGGAGCAGACCCCGCGCCGAGAGATCCTCGAGCGGGGCCGGGCCGCGCGAGACGGCCAGGTACTCGTCCTCCGTGACGAATCCGTTCGCGACGGCGAGGAGGGCGGCGACGCGCTGGAGGTCGGGATCCACGCAGGGAGCATGACGCCCCGGACGGAGCGTTTCAAGGATCGACACCCCCTTCGCTTCCTTCCCCCGCCGTTCCGGGATACCGTCCCCGGAGCCGATGCAGCACCACAAGGTCCCCATCTGTGCGCACTGCCGGACGGCCGCGGTGCCGGCCGCGGTGGCGCCGTATCCCCCCGGGAGCCAGGTCTCGTTCGGGGTCGTCTGGCGGTGCACGACCTGCGCGTGGACGCGCCTGGATATCGGGATGGTCGGCCCGCTCGTTCCGTCCGCGGAAACCTGCCTCAATTGCGGCGCGCCGACGGGGAGCACGGTCGAGGCGGCCTGCGCGGCCTGCGGCTGGCGCACCTCCGGCGCGGAGTCGCTGGGGGCCGCGGCCCACCTCCAGGACGCGCCCGAAGCGGCCGAGGGCGGGTTCTACAACCGCGCGTTCCATTACGCCAACCAGGCGCTCCTCGCCGACCGCGCGTGCATCGACGCGTGGCGCTTCAAGGCCGCTCTCCTCCTCAAGGTCGGCCTCCCGCGCGTGCGCGAGCGCATGCTCGCGGCGGCGCTCGCGGGTGGGGCGCCCCCGGGGCTCCGGGCGGACCTGGGGGAAGGGGCGGTCGAGGAGGAAGTTCCGGCGAAGGTCCGGCGGCCCTGGTGGAAATTCTGGTAGGAGGCGCGGCGCTCCCGGCCGGCGGAGCGGGGATCAGCGGAGGCGGTAGACGACGGCGCCTTCGTCCTCGAAGAGCACGTCGAGGAGGGCGTTTTCGCAGATCCGGATCTGGCGCGGGACTTCCTTCGTGGCGATCAGGACATCGGCGTCGAAGACGTCGGCGAACTCGGCGGCGTCGAGCGGGATGCGGCCGGTCCGGACATTTTCCCAGTACTCGACGCGGGAGCGGTCGCGGACATACATGAAGGCGGGGTCGAGTCCGTTGATGTAGCGGTGGGTGGGGTCGAAGCCGTAGAGCTGGACGAAGTCGCCCCAGTTGAGGTGGGCGACGTTGGTCCCCGGGGGGACGCTGGCGCGGACCCATTTCGCGGCGCCGGCCATGACGGGGCCGCGCGTGCGGCGCGTTTCGGCGGTCGCCTGTTCGAGGGAGCGGAGCTGGAGGGCGACGAGGAGGAGCGCGGAGGCCAGGGCGGCGAAGGTCAGCGCACCGGGGCGTTCTTTCCACCAGGCGGCGAGGCGTTCGCGGTCGACCAGGTCGCCGGCGACCGACGCCGCGAACCAGACCGCGGCGGGGGCGAGGTACTCGATGAACCGCGCGGAGAGGGCGTAGAGGACGAGGCAGGTCCCGGCGATCAGGAACAGGGCGAAGGAGCGCGTGGAGAGGCGGCCGGCGCGGGCGGCGAGGACGGTGAAGAGGACGCCGAGGAGGAGCGAGGCGAAGACGGCGGTGGAGGACATGACGAGCGAGCGGGGGAGGATCGACCCGAATTCCTCGCCGAGGTGGAGGCCGATGTCGCCGCCGAGCCCCCAGGCCTGCCGGAGGACGACGACGTTCTGGACCCACCAGAGGTGGAGGGAGTTCGGGGTGTAGGGGTGGAGGAGGAGTCCCGCGAACACCCCCGCGGCTGCGGCGGCCGCCCCGCGCCACTCGAATTTCCGGTCCCAGAGCAGGAGCGCCACGGCGTGGACGCAGGCGATCCCGACCAGGAGATGCGGCGCCGCGTAGCTCCAGGAGTAGATGAACCCCAGCGCGCCGACCAGGACCCACCGGCCGCGGAGCAGCAGGGCGACCCCTGCGATGAACAGCCCGATCGACAGCACATGGGCGCGGCACTCGGCGAGCCGGAACAGAAAATGATTCCCCGCACCCGCCAGGACGAGCACCCAGAGCGGCGGGGCGCGGACGCCGGTCGCGCGGAGCGCGAGCCCGAACGCCGCGAGCACCGCCAGCCCGAGCAGCCAGGTCGCGAACTTCGCCTGCCGGATCATCGTCCCCTCGTCGCGGACCCAGGGGGCGAGCCAGACGTGAAAGAGGAACTCCTTGTCGCTGAAGTGATCCTTCCAGAACGAGTGCTGCATCGCTTCGAAAGTGCGGGAAAGGCCCCGCTCCGGAAGCTGGTGCGCGTACTGGACGTGGTAGTACCCATCGCGGCTGACGAGCCACGGCGTGGCGAACTGGACCTCGCGCATCACATGCGCGCACCAGAGCGCGACCGCGCACGAGACGAACACGGCGAGTCCCTTCGGCATCCCGCCGCGCGGCTTCGCCTCCCCTTCAGCTCCGGTCATTCCGTCGTCTCCGCGAGCCGGCGTCCGAGACCGTCGAACATCCGGCGGATGAGGTCCCCATGAACGGCGAGAAACTCGCCGCGGTTCAGAAAATGTTCGGAGACGACGGAGGGGTGGACGGGGAGGTCGCTGAAGTAGGTCAGGCGGGTGAGGCCGTCCTCGGGCTGGATTGACCAGAGTCCGTGGCCGCGCGAGGTGCGCGAGCGGTAACCCCATCGGATGGAGCGGTCGCGCTCGGCCTCGACGACCTCGGCATAGAACGAGTGGCGGCCGACGAAGACCTCGAGCTTTGCACCGACGAGGGTCCGGGAGAGCTGGACGACGCGGAAGCGGATCTCGCGGGGCCACCAGAGGCCGTACGCTTCGAGGTCGGAGAGGGCCGCGAAGATCCGCGCAGGGGTGCGCTCGAAGGTCCGGGTGTCTTCGGTGGCGGCGCGGAGCATGGCGTGGGTTATTGTGCAGGAAGTCCCGCCGGATCGGGCCGGATTTCGGGAACGCCGGCGGGGTCCGCCGCGTCTCTTCTCCATTCCGCAACTCCCTGGAGATCCGCATGCGCCTCTCGTTCCTGCTGTCGGTGTTCGTCCTGACCCTTCCTCTCGCCGCCGAGAACGGGGAGGCGGCCCGGATTGCCGCGCTGGTCGCGCAGCTGGGGGACGACGACGTCGCCGTCCGGCAGGCGGCGGAGCGCGAGCTGACGGCGGCCGCGGCGGAGCACCACGGGGCGCT
>JABWAY010000297.1 GCA_013360825.1 Candidatus Brocadiia bacterium
CTCGCGCGGTGGCTGACGCGGGGGAGGATCCGGCGGATCGAGGAGGCGGTCGGGCAGGTTCTGGCGCGCGCGCGGGGCCGGACCCTCCCTCCCGGTCCGGCGGAGCTCCGTCCGTTTCTCCGCCGCGTCCTGTCCCCCGCTTCCGGCACCGGCCTGACCTCCGACGTCGCCGGGGCCCACGCGATCCGCCGCGCCGCCAGGGCGCTCCGGTACGCGCACGAGACGCTGGCGGCCGCGTTTCCACCCGAGACTTTCCGCGAGTGCCAGCTCCTCCTCCGGCGGCTGCAGGATGCCGCCGGGTCGTGGAACGACCGCGTCATGCTCCTGGCCCTGGTCCGGAAGCTCGGGCGAAGGTCCGGGGCCGCCGTCCCGGCCCGGTTGACGGACAGGCTGAAGAAGGAAATGAAGGTCCACGGCAACGGCTTCGAGGCCGCGCTCGCCGGCGTCGCCGGCGCCCGGGACCGACTGTTCGGAATCCCGCCGACCCCCGGGGAGGAACCGCGATGATCGTCTGCTTCTTCCGGCACGGCCCGGCGATCGAGGCGGGAACGCCGCCCTATACGGAGGAGAACAGGCCGCTGACGGAAGCGGGCCGGAAGAAGACGCTGCAGGCCGCCCGCGGGCTGCGCCGCCTGAAACTGGCCTCCGACGCCGTCCTGACGAGTCCCCTGATCCGGGCCCGCGAGACGGCCGAGATTCTCGCCGAAGTCCTCGAACTGCCCCGCCCCCAGCTCTCCGACCGGCTCCTCCCCGGCGTCCCCGCCGCCCAGCTTCTCGAGATCCTCCGGGAGACGGCCGCGACCTCCCCCATCCTGGTCGGCCACGAGCCTTCCCTCTCCGCCGCCCTGGCCCTGTTCGTCGGCGCCCAGGACTCCGCCTCGCTCGAATTCCGGAAAGCCGGCGCGGGCGTCGCCCGCCTCCGGACGCTCTCCCCGCGCCCCCGCGGAACCCTGCTCCTGTTCGTCTCCGGGTCTCTCCTCCGCCGCCTCGCGAAGTAGACGACTCCAAAAAAAAAGGCCGCCCCGAAGGGCGGCCTCGTCGGAGCAGAGGGACTAGAAATCGACCTGGGCCCGGAGGATCACGGCATCCTCGTCGTTCGTCGAGTGCCCGTTGGCCAGCGGCACAAGACGCGTGTCCTGGTTCTCGTACTCGTACCGGACATACATCAGCGAAATGCGGGCGAAGGCGCAGGGATACCAGTTCACCGCCACCGCATACTCCTTGGCGCCGCGGCTCCCCACCCAGCCCGCCTTCTCCTCAAGCACATCGTTCATCCGGATCTGGGAGAACCGACCCACGAACTGGATCGCCCCGAATCCGCACTTCTCGCCGAACAGCGGCTTGTCGACGACCGGGCGCTGATTCGGCGAACGGCTTCCCCCGATCCAGAACCCGAGCTGCGCATACCACGCGTGGGCGCGGAAGTTGAAATCGTCCCCGGTGGCATCCTCCAGCCCCGCCTTGTAGAACGAGTACTCCGACTTGAACTCGATCGGACCGACCATGTACATGACGTCGACGCCGGCCCGGAAGATGTTCTCATCGGCCTCGATGTCCATCGTCGCCGTGGACTGGTGGAACTGCGTGCCGGTGCCGGGGGCCCGAAGCTCGATCGGGCCGGTGTTCGTCACGTCGCGGCTGCGGGCTTCCCCGCGCGTCACGCCGCCCCCGATGTACAGGTGCTTCAGCGCATCCGTCTCACACTTGGCCCCGGGACGCAGCACCAGCCGCACAAGACCGTCCTTGTCGCTGTTGTAGTCGCCGCCCGTGCCGTTCCCGTTGAAGACGCCGACCGCGTAGCTGAAGATCCCGCCCGCGATCGAGCCGTGCGCCATCGCGCCCAGGTCCCGACCCGGCGCCGTCAGACTCAGCAGGGATCTCTCCGGCATGTCCATCCAGCGGTTGTCTTCCATCGTCTCCGGCGAGTAGGGCATCCGGAAGACGCCGGCCCGGAGCCGGATCTCGTCCCACTTGTTGAACTCGGCCCACCCGTAGTAGAGGTCCGTCCCACCCGGCATGACCCGCGCCCGAACATACACCTCCCACGCCTTCATGATCCGGCCGAAGACGTCGACCGCGCCCTCACGGACCGAAAAGCCGTCAATCTTCCCGTCCCCTTCATTCCGGTAGGGGTTCCACGTGTAGTGGATGATCGCGTGGGCGCCCAGCCGTCCCTCAAAGTTCCCGTCGCCGCTCTTGAAGCGGAGGCCGTCGTCGAACCAGACGTCGACCCGGTTGCCGCTGGAAGACGTCGACCCCGCTTCCGGCATCCCGCCTTTCTCCTCCATCGACATCTCCAGCTTCCGGACGCGCTCCTCGAGCGTGCCGGACTGGGCAGCTGCCGGCACGGCGGCCCAAAGAAGGGCCAAGGCCGCGGCCGGCCACGTCAGAAGTCTCATGACTTCCTCCCTTGTAACCCAATCCTGAGCCCGACAAGGGCGGCGTGCGGCCCGCGGCCGCAGGAGTTCCCGGATCGGGGGGGGAACTCCTTCCCCTGGCCGCCCTGGGATTGTTATCGGCGGAGGGGCAGAGGCAACGTGAGCCATCTGTTCGGGTATTCGGGGGCGGGGACGGGGCCCCGGATTCCGCTGAAATCCGGATTCCAGCGGGATTGCCGGCGTTCGGCGGACGATAATGACGACGGCCCGGAGATCCGGGACGCACGAGAGCGAGGAAACAGAATGGGACTGTTCACGAAAGGGCGGCCTCGACTGACCGACATGTCGAGCTGCGCGGGCTGAGCGAGCAAGCTGGGTCCCGCGGACCTGCACAAAGCCCTGGAAGGGCTGACGGCGCCGACCGACGCGAACGTGCTGGTGAATGCCGGCACGTTCGACGATGCCGGCGTGTACCGACTGGGCCCGGACACGGCGCTCGTCCAGACGGTGGATTTCTTCACGCCGATCGTCGACGACCCCCGGTCGTTCGGGCGGATCGCGATCGCCAACGCGTTATCGGACGTTTACGCGATGGGCGGCCGGCCGATCAACGCCCTGAACATCCTCTGCTATCCGATGAAGGAGCTCGGGCACGAGGTCCTGCACGAGATCCTGGCGGGCGGGAATGACAAGTACCTGGAAGCGAAGTGCGCGCTGCTGGGCGGGCACAGCGTGACGGATCAGGAGCTGAAGTTCGGGGCGGCGGTGACGGGGCTGGTGCACCCGGACCGGATCTGGACGAATGCGGGGGCGAAGGCCGGCGACGTCCTGGTGCTGTCCAAGCCGCTGGGGACGGGGATCCTGACGACGGCGCTCAAGGCGCGGAAGCTCCCCGAGGCGGACGCCGCGCCGGTGGTCGCTTCGATGGAACAGCTGAACGCCGGGGGAGTGGCGGCGGCGGAGGGACTCGAAATTCACGCCGCGACCGACATCACAGGTTTTGCACTGTCCGGTCATGGGGCGGGAATGGCCGAGGCGAGCGGCGTGACGCTCCGGATCCGCGCCTCGCAGGTCCCCGTTTTCCCCGACGCGGAGGCGTTCGCCGCAAAGGGGCAGAAAACCCGCGGGGACGTCTCGAATCGCGAATACCTGGGGGCGCTGTACCGGACCGCCCCCGGGATCCGGAAATCCCGGGAGGACATCCTGTTCGACCCCCAGACCTCGGGCGGGATGATGTTCTCCGTGCGCGCCGACCAGGCGGAGGCGCTGGTCGCGGGGCTGAAGTCCCGCGGATTCGCCGCCGCCGCCGTGATCGGCGACGTCCTGCCGAAGTCCGCGCGCCGGGTCGAGTTCGTGGAATAGGGAGCACAAGGAGCCCGCCCCAGGCGCGGCCGCCGCCGGCACACCACCCACGCATGACCTCCGCCTTGACGGGACCCTCCCCGGGGGCGACAGTCCCCCTCCCATGAGATCCGTCCTCTTCACCGTCTTCGGCCACCCCGTCTACTCCTACGGCGCCGCCCTCGCCCTGGCCTTCGCCTTCGGGCTCTGGCACGCGCTGCGGCTCGGCGCGCGGGACGGCATCAAGCGCCAGGCGACGATCGACGCCGCCACGGCGGCCATGATCTCCGCCCTCCTCGGCGCCCGGCTCGCCCACGTCCTGATCGAGGACCCGGCCCGGTTCCGCGCCGAACCCTGGGAGGCCCTCCGGCTCTGGGAGGGTGGACTCGTCTTCTACGGGGGGTTCATCGCCTGCTTCCTGACCGTCCCGTTCGTCCTGCGCTACCACAAGGTCCCGTTCTGGAACGCCGCCGACAGCTTCGCGCCGGCAATCGCGATCGGGCACGGGATCGTCCGCTTCGGCTGCTTCCTGAACGGCTGCTGCTACGGCCGCCCCGCATCCTGGGGCCTGATCCTCCGCGAAGTCGACGGCCAACCCCGCCAGCCCTCCCAGCTCTACGAGGCCGCTTTCGGCGTGATCTTCTTCTTCATCGTCCTCCACGCCTGGAAGACCCGCCGGTTCCGCGGACAGGCGATCCTCGTCTACCTCTTCTGCTACGCCGTCGCGCGGTTTCTCATCGAGTTCACCCGCGACGACAGCGAGCGTGGGCAGTTCGGACCGCTCTACACCTCCCAGTGGGTCGCCATCGGCATCGCGATCACTTCGGCCGTGCTCTGGCCCTGGCTCCGGCGCACGCAGCCGATGCCCCCCCCCTCCGGGGCGACCGCGCAGGCCGCCTGACCGCCCCGCGGAGCGGTCAGTTCTTTCCCCAGCCGGGAAGCCAGCTCTTGTCGAATTTCTCGAATCGCTGGAGCTGCTCGGGGGTGAGGACGGCGCGGACCCGCCGCTCGCAGTCGGCGCGGAGGTCGGTCAGGCCGTAGGCCACGATCCCCGGCTCCTCCGCCTCCGCCATCGCGTCCGCCTGGATCCCGTACCCCTCGGCGAGAATCGCCTCGATCTTCTCCTTCTGCTCGCCTGTCAGGGGAATCGCCTTGTCGAGCTGGACGACGTACTTCGGGACGCTCTGCATCAGCTTCGATCGCCAGCGCTTCGCACTCTCCGCCCGGAACCGCTCCTTTTCCGCGAGCACGTAGGCATCGACGGCCCGTTCCGCGGCGCGCAGGTCGAACTGCAGCCCGTGGCTGAGGCTGGCCGTGGCGGCGACCCCGGCCGCGGTGACCTCCGTCTCGAGACGCAGGCCGGCCGCCTTCCGGCGCAGGTCGGCGAGGTCCCTCCGCGCCTCGGCGTCCCGGACCGTCGCGCGCATCGCTTCGACCGTCCCCGCCGGCGTTCCGCC
>JABWAY010000298.1 GCA_013360825.1 Candidatus Brocadiia bacterium
CCATCGCCGGCCTCCGTTTCTGGGCTTCGAGCCCGATTCAATACTGGTGACCTCACGGTACACCGCGAACGGAGGCCGGCCTTCTCATCCCATCTTTTCTGTTTTCCCTTTCTCCATCCCTGTCCGTCCCCCTTCTCCTCCGCCCCTCAAATGTGGTGGTTCAGACTCTCCTCCAGGAACGGATCCCTCGCCGGGACCGCGCGGGCGCGGCTGAAAGCCGCCAGGACGACCAGCAGGAACGCGGTCGGGACCACAAGGAGCGTGCATCCCTCCCAGATCCCAAAGACCGGCGATCCGTGCGCGAACGGGGGAAGAATCATCAGGTAGAGGTCGAGCCAGCGCCCCACGAGAAGCACCCCGGCGACCACCAGCAGCACCTTCTCGCTGCGCTTCGCCGCGCGCGGCAGGAGCACGAGGAACGGGATCACCCAGTTCAGGCAGAGGTTGGCGACGGCGAGCGGCCCCCAGGCGCCGGTGTGGCGCAGCAGGTAGTAGGAGGTTTCCTCGGGGATGTTCGTGTACCAGATGAGCATGTACTGGCTGTACCAGATGTACGCCCAGAAGGTGGAGAACCCGAAGACAAGTTTCCCGAGGTCGTGAAGGTGGTCGTCGCTGGCGATCCCGGCGAGCGGGCCCGCGCGGCGCATGAGGATCACGAGGAAGGTCAGGGCGGCGAGGCCGCTGAGGAAGAGCCCGGCGAAGTGATAGACGGCGAAGACGGTGCTGAACCAGTGGGGGTCGAGGGACATGATCCAGTCGAAGGAGGCCGCGGTGAAGGTGACGGCGAAGACGACGAGGAAGAACGCGGAGAGCCGGACGTTTTTCAGGGTCCAGCGGATCTGTCCGTCGGCGTCCTGGCGGCGGGAGGAGGCGACGAGTGCGCGAATGAGGAGGGTCCAGATGACGACGTAGACCACGGTGCGGGCCAGGAAGAAGCCGCTGTTCAGCCAGGCGGATTTCTTCTGGAGGAGGGGGTCGGCGGCGACGACGTCGGTGTGGCTCCATTCGTAGACGCGGTGGGCGCCCAGTGCGATGAAGATCATCCCGAGCGCGGCCAGCGGGAGGAGCGCGGTCATCGCTTCGGCAACCCGGCGCACGGCGACGCTCCACCCGGCCTGGGTGATGTACTGGGTGGCGAGGAAGATGCCGCCGGCGAGGCCGAGGCCGAGGAGGTAGTAGGCGGCCAGGAGGAGGTTGGGCCAGGCGCGGTCGGTCGCGAGCGGGCGCAGCGCTCCCGCGAGGGCGGAGTCGCCTGCGACCCGGGACGCGACCGCATCGAGGAGCAGGCCTGCGGCGATCCCGGCGGCACCGACGGCGAGGATCCACCGGGCGGCGCGCCGCGCACGGCCGGCGAGAACCATCGGGGCGCGGTCGGGGATGGGCGGGGGTGCGGTGTGCATGTTCAGTCTTCCTTCCTGTCGCCCGGGGGCGGTTCCCCGCCGCCGGCGTCCTGTTTGGCCCGGGCCTCCTGAAGCGCGCGGACGTGGAGAATCACCTTCCAGCGGTCGATGGCGTCGATCTGGGCCGCGTAGGACGGCATGCGGCCGTTGTTCATCCCGAAGGTGAGGATATGGAAGATCTCGCCGTCCGTGCGGGCGCGGCTGGCCTCCGTGTGGAGCGGGGGCGGCGCGGGCACCCCCCGACGCGTCACCGGGCCGTCCCCCTCCCCGCCCGCGCCGTGGCAGACCTGGCAGAAATTCGCCCAGACGGCGGCGCCGCGGGAGAGCGCGGCGGGGTCGGGTGCGGCAAAGGGACTCCGGAGCTCGCGGCCGGCCCGGAGCGCCTCTTCGGCCTCGGGCCCGTAGTGAACGGGGGTGTGGCCGCGGGGGATCGTCCCCGGGGCCGGGAGCTGCAGGTTGCCGCCGTCGGCGAAGTTGGGGTTCTCCCCCTGGCTCTGGTACGAGACCGGGGTCTTCATTTCGGGGAGCACGTCGAAGTTGCGCCGTCCCAGGTCCGGTTTGAGGACGACGTGCAGCGCCAGGATCGCGAGCAGAAGCGCCGACAGGACGGCGATCGCGCACTTGGTGACGGTCATGCCTCCTCCTCCGACGTCGTTTCCCGGATCTCGACGGCGTGATGGTCCTCCAGCAGCCGGCGCATCTCCTTCACCTCGACCCCCGCGGTGTCGGCACGGAGGACGAGGACGAACCTGTCGTCCGTGACCCCGGCGGCATAGACCCGCGGGGACCGGCCGGGAAGGAGCCCGCAGCGCAGGAGCAGCGCCGCCACGGAGCCGAGCCCGGCGCAGAGCACCGTGACCTCGAACCAGACGGGGACGAACGCGGGGAGGGAGTTGAACGGCTTCCCGCCGACGTTGATCGGCCAGTCGGCCGCGCTCACCCAGAACATGAAGGCGAGCATCGCCCCGCCGCCGATCAGCCCGCAGAGGAAGCAGACCCAGGGGAGACGCGACGCCGGCAGCCCCTGCGCCCGGTCCAGGCCGTGCACGGCGTACGGCGTGAACGTGTCGACGATCGCATGCCCGCGACGGCGGGCCTGCCCGGTCGCCGCGAGGATGTCCTCCTCCCCGGCAAAGACCCCGACCAGCAGCTGTTGGCTCATTCTTTCTCTCCGTGAGTGGAGCGCCCGTAGGACAGAACGCCCTTCACCTCGCTCATGCAGATCATCGGCAGCACGCGGCAGAACAGGAGGAAGAGCGTGAAGAACAGGCCGAAGCTTCCGGCGAGGGTCGCGAGTTCGACCAGGGTCGGCCGGTAGTCGGCCCAGCTCGAGGGGAGGAAGTCCCGCTGGAGCGAGGTGGCGATGATCACGAACCGCTCGAACCACATCCCGACGTTGATCGCCAGCGTGAGGACGAAGACCACCGGGATGCACCGGCGCATGGACCGGAACCAGAGGATCTGCGGGGCGACGACGTTGCACCCGACCATGACCCAGTACGACCAGCCCATCGGGCCGAAGGCGCGATTCCGGAAGGCGAACCGTTCGTACTCGTTCCCGGAGTACCAGGCGACGAAGAACTCGGTCCCGTAGGCCAGGCCGACGATGCAGCTCATGGCGAGGATGATCTTGCACATCGAGTCGATGTGGCCGGCGGTGATGTAATTCTCGAAGCGCATCAGCCGCCGCGCGGCGAGCATGATGGTGAGGACCATCGCCATGCCGGAGAAGATCGCCCCGGCGACGAAGTACGGCGGGAAGATCGTGGTGTGCCACCCCGGGATGACGGACGTGGCGAAGTCCATGCTGACGATCGTGTGGACCGAGATGACCAGCGGCGTCGCCAGCCCGGCCAGGAGCAGGTAGACGGTCTCGTACCGGACCCAGGTGCGGTTCGAGCCGTTCCAGCCCAGGCTGAGCAGGCCGAAGAAGGCGCGACGCGCCTTCGTGCGCGCCCGGTCGCGCAGCGTCGCGAGGTCGGGGATCAGCCCGATGTACCAGAAGACCAGCGAGATCGTGAAATACGTGCTGATCGCGAAGACGTCCCACAGCAGCGGCGACCGGAAATTCACCCACAGCGGCCCGCGCGTGTTCGGGTACGGGAAAACCCAGAACGCCAGCCACGGCCGCCCCATGTGGATCAGCGGGAAGATCCCGGCGCAGGCCACCGCAAACAGCGTCATCGCTTCCGCCGACCTGTTCACCGCCGTGCGCCACCGCTGGCGGAAGAGAAAGAGGACGGCGGAGATCAGCGTGCCCGCGTGGCCGATGCCGATCCAGAACACGAAGTTCGTGATGTCGAACGCCCAGCCGACGGTGCGGTTCAGTCCCCAGGTCCCGATGCCCACGCGGACCTGGTAGATCACCGCGACGGTCCCCAGGAGCAGGAGCGCCCCGGATGCGAAGAGCGCCCCCCACCAGAGTCCCGTCGGGCGTCCTTCCAGGCCGCGGCAGACGTCCTCGGTGACGGCGTGACAGTCCCTGTCCCCCTCGACCAGCGGCGCCCTGAGAGAGACGGGCGCGTGCGGCGGGGCGTGGTCGGCGTTCGCGTGGGCGGGCCGGGCGGCGGTCGGGCTAACCATGTTTGCTGTCCTCCGTTGCCGCCGCGCGATTCCGCACGAGCGTGAGATACCCGACCGACGGGCGCACGTTCAGCTCCTCCAGCACCCGGTAGTGGCGCGGGTCGGCGACCAGGCGCGACACCGCCGAGTTCGGGTCGTTCAGGTCCCCGAAGACGATCGCCTGCGCCGGGCAGGACTGGGCGCAGGCCGGCTGGATCTCGCCGTCGCGCACGGGACGCCCCTCGCGACGGGCCTCGGCCTTCGCCTCCTGGATCCGCTGGACGCAGAACGAGCATTTCTCCATGACCCCCCGGCTGCGCACGGCGATATCCGGGTTGAGGACCATGTTCTGGAGCCGGTCCTCGTGCGGGTAGTCGAACCAGTTGAAGCGGCGGACCTTGTAGGGGCAGTTGTTGGCGCAGTACCGGGTTCCGACGCACCGGTTGTAGACCTGCTGGTTGAGCCCCTCCTCGCTGTGCACGGTGGCGAGGACGGGGCAGACGGTTTCGCAGGGGGCGTTGGCGCAGTGCTGGCACATCATCGGCTGGTGGACGACGTCGAGATCCTCGCCGGCCCCGGCGTAGTAGCGGTCGATCCGCAGCCAGTGCATTTCGCGCGACCGGAACACCTCGTCGCGGCCGACGACCGGGATGTTGTTCTCGGCCTGGCAGGCGACGACGCATCCGGAGCAGCCCGTGCACCCCGTGAGGTCGATGACCATCCCCCAGCGGTGCCCCTCGTGGTCATGGTCGCCGGTCCAGAGGCTCCGGATCTCGTGCCCGCCGCCGTGCCCGCCCCCGTGGCCGCCCGGCTTCCCGCCGCCCGAATCCGCCCGATACGCGGCAAGCGTCGTCTCCTGCACGATCGGACGCGGCTCCTCCTTCCCGCTCTCCGTGAGGTGCTCGGGGGGCGAGAGGAAATGGTGCTTCTGCGTGGTGGCCAGGTCGCTCCGGCCCCCGGTCCGCGCCAGCTGCACACCGGCGGAGGCGTAGGCGAGCCGCCCCTCGCGGCGGCCGAGAAACGGGGCGGCGTTCACGCCGACGAGCCCGCCGGGCGCAACCGTGGGCCGCGCTTCGATCCAGCCGGGCCCGATGTTCGCAAACCGGTCGGTCCCCCTGCGGCCGTAACCGAGCGCGATCGCAACGAGCCCGGGATGCTGGCCGGGCTGGCGGAGAACGGGGAGCTCGACCGCGGCCGCTCCCGCGCCCC
>JABWAY010000299.1 GCA_013360825.1 Candidatus Brocadiia bacterium
GTCGGCGACTTCCGCCCCGCCGGCGTCGGGACCGCCCGCGCGGCCGTGGCGACCGCCGACGCGTCCGGCCTCGACGTCACCGTCTACGATCCGCCGCAGGCCTTCTCCACGCGCCCCTGGACCGCGCTCCCCGCGAAAGACCGCCGGATTCCCGCGGACCAGCTCCTCGGGACGCCCCTGTTCGTGGCGGCGGGGAATCTCCTGGGGGGAAAGGGCGACCCCGACCTTCTCCTCGTCCTGCTGAAGACCGGCGAGACCGGGCTCGCGGTCGCCTGGGTGAAACCCCCGCTCGGAGAAAATGAGTCCGCGACCCTCGTCCGCCGCGAGCGCCTCACGACCGATGCCGAGGCCGACCGCATCACAGGGTTCGCGGTCGGCGACTTCTGGGGATCCGGCGAGGACGCGCTCGCCCTCGCCGAATCGCTCGACGGCGCCACCTTCCTCCGCTTTCTCCGCTGGGGACGGGAAGTCTCCCCCTCGGCGTGCTTCGTCAAGGTCGTGAACGACGCCAGCGCCGAACTCCCCCCGCTCGTCCCCGGCGGGCTCGCCGCCGCCGACCCGTTCCAGGACGGCTTCGACCTCCTCGTCCTCGCCCCCGCCGACCCCGCCGCGCCGCTCCAGCTCCGCTCCGCCCCGTCCCGCCAGCTCTCGCTTCCCCCCGACCCCGGCCCGGTCTACACCGGCCGCGCCCTCTCGCGGATGCCGCTGCCGGGGTTCGGACGCGATGTCTCCGCGGTGGGCTGCACCGCCACCCTCGAAAATCTCCGCTCCCCCGCCGGCGCCCCCCTCCCCCTCGCCGCCGGCCAGCTCTTCGGCTACGTCCGCGCCGACCTCACCCCCGAACTCCGCGCCGCGACGCCGCTCGAGGAGCGCCCGGACGCGGAGATCTGTTTCGTGCACCGCGTCAACACCCCTTCCCTGACCGAGGGGGCGCCGCAGTTCGGCTGGCCCGCGTTCGGCGAGGAGACCTCCTGGCAGGTCGTTCTCCGCAACAACGGCACGTCCCAGCTCCCCGCCGGGACCCGCGTCCGCGTCTGGCGCTGCGCCGAACGCCCGAACGCCGACCTGACCGGCGCGCCGCCGGACGAGGAGTGGCAGTGGGAAGCGATGCCGGCGCTGGACCCGGAGAAGCCGCGGTACTTCGTGCGGACGGTCAAGGGTCCCTGGCCGTGGAAGCTGCGGGACTGTCCGGGCGGGCGCTGGAAGCGGCTGGACATGGAGGTGACGGGCGAGCGGTGGATGATCGTGTCGATCGACAATCCGGCGGACGCCTGCGAGCGGAACAACCGGCTCGAGGTTCCGTGGCACGGCGTGACGCTGCACCCGCTGCTCCGGACGGCGAAGAGCCTCGCCGACCGGCGCCCGAGCGTCCCCGGGGACCCGCCGAGCCGGGAGTATCTCCTCCGCAAGCTGGCGGACGCGGTGAGCGCCGCGTGGTCGCGGTCGGGGGACGCGGAGAACCGGGATGCGCTCGTGCGTGTTTTTTTTGACGGGTACGAGACCGGATGGGTCTCGGATCTCCCCGAAAAGGACCGCGACGCCCGCTGGAAGGACCTCCGCGCGAAGTACGAGGGGACCCGCGAACTCGACGCCCACGAGGGGGTCGGACAGACCTGGGAACGCTTCGGCTGGAAAGACGGCACCGGCGAACTCCGCGAGACCGGGCGGTTCTACCACCCGATCGGGGACCTCACCGGCGGCGCCGTCTCCCCGTCCGTCACGGGCCTGACCCCGATGGGCAACTCGCTCCCGGTCCAGATCGCGTCCTCGTACTGGGGCCCCGACACGTTCTCGACCGGCCACGCCATGGCCGGCACCCCCGCCGCAGAATTCGTCCGGCGATTCCTCGCCGGCACGCGCGGGACGTCCTGCGAAGCGTGGTGGGAACTGGCGCCGGACCGCGTTTCGATCCGTGTGCTGGATCGCGCCGGGAAACCCGTCCCGGACGCGACGGTTTCGGTGTACGGCCTCGGCCGGTCCGCGCCGATCCGGACCGGGAAGACAGATGCCTCCGGAAAATTCGACACCGGGCATGCCCCCGAAGGGAGTGCGCCGGACCTGTTCGGGAGGAAGCGCTGGAAGAAGGGGTTGCCCGCGGAAGCCGGCGTGATCGTGACGGTGAGCGCGGGGGACTGCCACGACGCGGTGCTGCTCGGAGGAAATTCGACGGAGGCGCACGGCCGGTACGCGCTGTTCCACCACGCGATGGTGAACGAACAGGAATGGATCTTCGACGTCGCGCTCAACTGGGCCCCGGGCGCCCCCGCGGCGGACTTCACGCTCGAGGCCCCCGTGCAGGGGACCGCGGTGGAGCTCCGCGCGGTCGCCGCCGGGGCGCGGACCTGGCGGGTCTGGCGGCGGCAGGAGCCGTCCTGGCACCGTGCGCTGGTCGGCGAATACCCTTCGAGCGACGGCTCCCTCCTCCTGCCGCTCGACCTCACCACGCCGGACTCGTGGGGGAAGGACCGGCGGCGCGTGCGGTTCGAGGTGACGTCGGTGGTGGACGGTGTCGAGTCCGGCTCGCGCTCGATCTATGTCACCGCCGTCCTCAATGCGCTCGGGCTCGCCCGGTGGACGGAGGAACAGTTCGCGGTGTCGGCCCAGGGAGGGACGGCGGACCCGTACGCGCTCGTGACGCGTCTCACGTCTCCCGAACGCGAGCTCCTCGCCCACCCGCGCTCCGGCCGCACGGCGCGGAAGATCCTGCGGATGCCCTCGAAGCCTTCGCGCGCCTTCGTGACGCTCAAGGCGTCCGACTCCGAGCCGCCGGTCTTCCTCGAGATGCTCGACACCGATGCGTCCGGCGCGTGGGCCCCGAGGTACGACCTCGGCGGGACGCGCGGGCGGCGCGGCAACGTCAAGGAGCTGCGGGTCAAGGACGGCAAGCAGCTGGGCGAGCTCAACGTCGGCGATTTCGTCACCTGGAATGGCCGCTCCGCCCGCGTCTCCTCGATCCGCCTCGACGCGGTCACACTTGAGAAGCCGATCTTCGACATGACCACCGATGTCGTCCAGGTCACGTTCACCCGGGCCCCCGGCATGGCCGGCGACCGCGCCCCCTCCCGCGAACTCCGCGATCCCCGCGCCCTCCTCGCCGTCACGGTCAAGGACCGCGAGTACCTCGTCGTCTGCGACACCGGGAACGAGCGCTTCGTCGTCTGGGACGACACGACGAAGTACATCTGCGGCTACGGCGGCCCGAAGTTCCGCCCCTGCGGCCTCGCCGCGGACCCGCGCGACCCCCGGGTATTCTTCGTCGTGGACCGGAGGGCGGACCGCAAGAGCCATGTGCTGCGCTTCACGTTCAACGGGCAGGGGCTGGAGAAGGACCACACGTGGAACGTGGACGTCGGGGACTGGGAGGGGGACGAGCAGGGGCTCGCGTGCCGGCCGATGCGGGACGAACACGACCGTGTGCAGCTGGCGGTGACCGACGGCTCCGGCGGGAGGATTCTCCTGTTCACGGTCACGCCGGACCGGCTGGTCCCCAACGGGGACATCGCCGCGGTCACCGGGCCGCACGCCGGCCCCGATTCGCTCCGGAATCCGATCGACTGCCTTTTCGTGCCTAAGGACCGGGAGTTCCGGATCTTCGCGGTGGACGGAAGGGACCGGATCGTCGAAGCGGGGGCGGCGGTGAAGGGGAAGTAGTGCGGCCGGGGGGGCGTCTGACGCGGCGCGTCAAGAGCGGACGATCATAAAGACCATAAAGCGGCTCGCGCCGGCCGGCCCGTCCGCCGGCGCCGCCCGGGCCGGCCGGGCAGTGGGCCTGTTTTGTTTTCGCGCCGGCCGGGCGCCCCCCTGACCATGCCCTAACTTGCCGCAAATCGCCGGGCAGAACTGCACTTGTCCGCAACACCCGTCTCCACCGGCGCTTGCGTGCAGGCAAATCGCACGATTCCATTTTGCGTCGGACCCACCGGAGCCCTATACTTCCGCGGATCGGGGATCGCGGTCGGCGCCTTCCGCCGGCCCTTTCCCCGCCCGCCCGGCAGGACACCCCTCCCGCCCGGACGCCACCGAGCCCGCACCTGAGGAGAGACCTTGATGGGAAATCCCGAGCCGGAACCGCACTCGAGCCCGGCTGCCCTGACCCTGACCCCCGACCTCAAGCAGGATATCGATACCTGGCTCAGCCAGGATGTTTCCCGGAGAAACGGCTCGCTGAGCCGCATCCTCGCCCGCGGCGCCGCCGCGGCCCCCGCCCTGATGGACGTGATGTTCCGCAGCGCGGACCATGAGCTGAAGAAGCTCCAGATCTGCAACGCGCTTCGCGAGATGGGCCAGAGCGCGATTCCCCACATCGCGAAGGCGCTCGAGAAGGTGCAGCAGGTCCGGTCGATCGCCGACGTCGCCGTGATCGAGGACCTCACCGAACTCCTCCTCCAGATCGATCCGAGGAAGACCACCGCGCTGGCGCTCCAGCAGCTCGCGAAACTCAATACGGTTCCGCTGAAGAACCGTCCCCTCGCGGAAGCGATCAACAACGCCCGGGTCAAGATGGTCCTCTGCATCGCGGAAGAGGGGCAGTCGCCGGAAGCCGTGGACGAGGTCACCGCGCTCCTCGGCGACGGCTCCGTCCTCGTCCCGGTCGCGCTCTTCGAGGTCCTCCAGAAATCAGGAGACCGCCGCGCGCTGGTTCCGCTGCTCCGCCTGTTTCCGCGCCAGAACGCGGCGAGCGAGCATTCCGGGCGGGAGATCGCGGAGGCGTTCCGTGCGATCGTGAAGCGCGAGAAGGTGACGGCGGAGTCTCCCTGCTTCGCGGAGTGCGGAGGGCCGGAGCGGGAGCAGCTTTCGCGGTGGCTGACGAAGAAGTAGGGGGTTCGGGACGACGCGTGCGGGGGGCGCAGAGGCGCCTCCCGTTTTTTTTTGCGGGGGCGGAGAGATTACCGCGGGCCGGGAACGACGCGGTCGAAGTACCCGCGGACGAGGGAGCGATCGGGCTCGGGACAGCCATCGCGACCGACCCACGATTCCGCCTGGCGCCGATAGTCCGCCAGCCGCGCGGCGGACGTCGCCGCGGACGGCGCCCCCTCGGCGGCGGCCACGGGATCGACGGCGGAGGCCGCGGGAGACCAGTCGCCGTCCCCGACCAGCGGGGCGACGATTTCAGGGCGG
>JABWAY010000300.1 GCA_013360825.1 Candidatus Brocadiia bacterium
CCCGCCCAGCGGCGGCGCATGCGCGCCGCGGAACGGCGGGCGCTCGCCCGGCTCTTTCCCGGGGATCGCTGAAGCGGCGGGCGGCCCCCCGCCCGCGCGGATCCCCTACTTCGGGTCCTTCGGGACCTCCGGCACCTGGATCGACTCCAGCTGGCGGATCGAGGCGTCCATCGCGTCGCGCTGCGTCTTCAGCTGCTGCACCAGCGTCACCGTGATCGCCTGGAGCTCCGTCAGCACGCGCATCACTTCTTCCTTGTTCGCCATGTTCACCACGTCGACCTTCTTCTTCACCTCCTCCAGCTGCTTCTCCAGCACCGCGATCTTCTTGTCCGCGTCGTTCAGCGTCGCCAGCTGCGACTGCTTGACCTGCTCCGACACCCAGTTCCGGGTGGCGCCGTTCGACTCGATGTCCACGACGCGCTTCGTCAGGTCCGCGCGCACTTTCTCGGATTTCATCTCGGCGACCGATCCCGCATACTCCTCCCACTGCGTCTTCGACGCCGCGAACTGCTCGTCGATCTTCGACTGGCTGACGCCGCAGCCCGCGACGGCCGCGGCCGCGATGATGCCCAGGTATTGCCTCATGATCCCTCCTGATGAGTTCGGTGACGGTCTGTGCGGCCGTCTTTGTACCAGCGGGCGCGAAGCGGCGCGAGGGGAAAACGGCGGCGGGCCGCCGCTGCGGTCAGGGGGGCGACCACGCGAGGCGCAGTCCCGCCTCGAGCGCATCCGCCCCGATCCCCGGCGTGCGCGTGGTGAGGATCGCCGCCTTCTCGCTCGAGTCGTACCGCCCTCCCCGGAGCGTCTTGACCCCCTTGTAGATCGACTTCGTCGTGTCGTAGTCCGAGGAGGTCCATTCCATGACGTTGCCGGCCATGTCGAAACACCCCGTCGGGCTCACGTCCCCGGCGAGCGACCCCGGGGCCATCACCCCCGGCGAGTGCCGGGCGACGTTCGCCTTCCCCGCCGCAAACGCATTCCCCCACGGGTAGATCCGCCCGTCCACGCCGCGCGCCCCGCGCTCCCACTCCCGCTCCGTCGGGATCCGCCAGCCCGCGCCCTTCCACGCGGCATACGCGCTCGCCGCGGACCACGTGATCCCCTGCATCGCAAGCACCCCGCTTCCCTCCGGCGGCTTCCCGCCGACCCATGACTTCGGCGCCGGAATCTCCGTCCCCGCCGCGCGCGAGGCCTCCAGGAACTGCTCCCACTCCGCAACCGTCACCTCGCGCTTCTGCAGGTAGAACCCGTCCGCGTTCGCCTCCTCGTTCTTCTCGCCGTACAGGAACGGCCCGGCGGGAACCCAGGCCATTCCCGGGGGAACGAGCCTGTTGACCCGCTGGAGCCCCTCCTGCGCCGGGACGTGCGTCGCGCTGAACTCCAGCGCCTTCGCGTACGACTGCCTCGCGTCCTCGAGCTGCTTCAGCCCCTCCAGCCGCTGCCCCTCCTGCGCGTGCTTGTCCGCGACCTCGCTCCGCCGCTTGTCCTTCAGCGTCGAGACCGCCGTGACCTGGTCCGGCGGGGCGATCTCCACCGCCTCGTCGAGATACCGGATCGCGTCCACCGGGTCCGGGGCCTTCGCCGCCTTGTCGAGGAGCTCGCGGAAGCGCGTGAACTTGTCCGCCCGCACGCGCAGCTCGGCGAGCCGCGACTCCAGCTCGCCCACCGTCGCCAGCTCCGCCGCCTTCGCCACCTCGATCGCCTTCTCCACCAGCAGGATCGCATCCTTCGGCTCCCGCGCCGCCGCATCGCGCAGGAACCCCTCCACCTCCGCCTTCGCCTTCGCCCGCTCCTCCGCCTGCCTCACCTGCCTGCCGATGTCGGCCACCATCGGCGTCGTCGGGTCGGCCTGAACCGCCAGGTCGTGCGCCTTCCGCGCATCCTCCACCCGCCCCTGCTTGAGCGCCAGCGCCGCGTCCGCCAGGTGCTGCTCCGCCGCCTTCCGCGCCGCCGCCTTCCCGTCCCCGTCCGGCGGCGGGTCCGGCACCTTCACCGTCGACGTCCCCGTCCCCGCACTCCCCGTCCCGACCCCGCCTCCCGTCCCCCCGCCACCCCCCGTGTCCGTCCCCCCGCCCCCCCCGGAAAAACGCCCCGCCAGCCCCTCCACGTGCGCCTGCAGGTTCCCCACGAACCCGCGCGAGACTCCCCCCGCCGGCACAAACCCCAGCGCCGCCACCGCCCCCGCCACCACCACCACGCTCACCCCCAGCACCACCGGCCGCCGCCCGCGCTCCCGCCGGATCGTCACCCCCGTCGTCTCAATCCGCCCACGCCGCTCCACCTGCGTCTCGCTCCCCATCGCAATCCGCGGGCGACGGTTGTTCAGAAGCGCCTCCAGGTCCTCGAGCAGCGCCTCCGGCGACTGGTACCGCTCCTCGGGCAGCTTCCCGAGGCATTTCAGGATCATCGCGTCCATCTCGCGCGGCACCTCCGGGTTGAAGGAGGACGGCGCGGGGGGCTCGTCGTAGATGTGCTTGGAGAGGAGGGAGATGGCGGTCTCGCCTTCGAAGGGCGTGCGCCCGCACGCGAGCTGGAACATCATCACGCCCAGCGAGTAGATGTCGCTCCGGATGTCCGCCGGCTTCCCCTGCGCCTGCTCGGGCGAGATGTACTTGGGCGTTCCCATCACGGTCCCGGGAAGGGTCTTTTCGTTGTCTTCCTTCTTCAGTTTCGCCAGCCCGAAGTCCATCACCTTGATCTTGACGTTGCGGAAGTTCGTGAAGAGCACGCTCGACCCGTGCTTTTTCGTCTCCGCGAACGGCGCCACCTTGGCGTCCGCGGCGGGCGCGCCGGAGGCGACCAGGATGTTGGAGGGCTTGATGTCGCGATGGACGATCTTCTCCGGGGACGCCCACGCGGCGCGGAGCGCCTTCGCCACGGCGACCCCGATGGTCACGACCTCGGCGGGGTCGAACCTGCGCCCCCGCTCCACGAACTTCTGCAGCGTCGCCCCCTCGACGTACTCCATCGCGAACCACTGCATCCCCTCGTGCTCGCCGGCGCCGTAGACCTGGATGATGTGGTCGTCCGCGATCGCCGCGAGGCACTGCGCCTCGCGCCGGAACCGGTTCACGAAGTCCGCCTCGCGCGTCATCTCCGCGTTCAGGAATTTCACGGCGACCGGGCGGTTCAGCGACCGCTGCCGCCCCAGGCAGACCTTCCCCCATCCGCCCTTGCCAAGGATGCGGTCGGTGAAGACGTCGAAGTCGCCGAGGGAGAGCACGGGCATGAACCCGGGATTCTAATCTCCCGCTCGGCATTCGGCACCTTCCGAGTGCCCGGCGCCTGCGGAGCGGGGTGGGAAAAAGAGAAAGCGGGGCCGGCGGACCGGCCCCGCTGTGATCCAGTTCCTTCCGGGCGGCGCGCCTTACTTCGTCTCCGCCAGGCCGCGCGCCGTCTTCACCAGCTCGACGAATTCCTTCCGCCACCCCTCCGGATCCCGGCCGAGCCCGCCTTTCCCCAGCTCCTCGACCAGCCCCCAGTTCGCCGTCCCCTTGTGGGGCGAATTCCGGAGCAGCATTCCGAACGCCGCGACGGAGGAGGCGAAGTGAAAGTCCGCGGACGGCTCGACCTCGGCGGCGGCGGGGGTGTACGGGACCTCGATCTTCTCCGACACGTCGCCGTCGGGCTTCTTGTACCGGAGCTTCACCGTGAACAGCTCCGCAGAGGGGTTCCCCTCGACGACCGGGGGCTTCTGGTACTTCAGGGGGTCGACGTCCCCCCCCGGAACCTCCACTCCCGCCGGGATCACCTCGTAGAGCGCCGTCACGGAGTGCCCTGCGCCGATCTCGCCCGCGTCCTTCGTGTCGTCGTTGAAGTCCTGCGCCTGGAGCATGCGGTTCTCGTACCCGATCAGCCGGTACCCCGCGACATGCGCCGGGTTGAACTCGATCTGGATCTTCACGTCCTTCGCGATCGTGAGGAGGGTGCCGGTGGCCTGCTCGACGAGCACCTTCTTCGCCTCGCTGAACGAGTCGATGTACGCCGCATTGCCGTTGCCCTTCTGGGCCAGCGCCTGCATCCGCGCATCCGCGTAGTTTCCGCGGCCGAACCCCAGGACCGAAAGGAACACGCCGCTCGCCCGCTTTTCCTCGATCAGCCGGGACAGCTCGCCCTCGCTCGAAGCGCCGACGTTGAAATCGCCGTCGGTGCAGAGGAGGACGCGGTTGATCCCGCCTTCCCGCATGTTTTCCTGGGCCACGCGGTACGCCTCCTGGATCCCCGCGGCGCCGTTGGTGCTCCCTCCTGCGCCCATCCGGTCGATCGCCTCGAGAATCTCCGCCTTCCGGTCCCCGGGCGTGGGAGGCAGGAGAAGCCCGGACTGCCCGGCATAGGTGACCAGCGACAGGCTGTCCTGCCGGCGCATCTGCTCGACCAGAAGCCTCAGGCTCCGTTTCACCAGCGGCAGCTTGTTCTCCTCGCCCATCGAGCCCGAGACGTCCACGAGGAAGACGAGATTGGAGGCCGGCGCGTCGGCGATGCTCACATCGATCGCGCGGAGACCGATCCGGACCAGGTGGTGTTTCGGCGCCCACGGGGCCTTGTGCGCCTCGACCTGCACGGAAAACGGCGCGCCGTCGCGCGGCGGCTCATAGTCGTACCGGAAGTAGTTCACCAGTTCTTCCACGCGGACCGCGTCGGCGGGGGGAACCTGGCCGGAGGCGAGAAAGCGTCTCACGTTGGCGTAGGAGGCGGTGTCGACGTCGATCGAGAAGGTCGAGAGCGGCTCCTGGCCGACGCGCAGGAACGGGTTGTCCTGCAGGCTCGCATACTCCTCGGCGCTGTACCCCTCGGGGAGGGCGTCCTCGCCCCCCACGGGGCCGAGAAAGCCGTTGGCGGGCCTCCCTTCTCTCAACCGGAGCGCGCGGCGTTCCACGAGTCCCAGCGCATCCTTGACCTTGGCAGGCTGCGGCATCGGGCCCGCCGTCGGATCCCCGTGGGGCACTGGTTCCCCCGTCCGGGGGGCGACGGACGTCAGATGTTTCCGCGGATCCCGGGAATCCGGGGAGCCCGAGAGGGCGACGGTCCCGCCCGACGCGTCCGGAGCCGCAGGGTCGCCGAGCAGCGCCATCCGCCCGACGACGCCGAGCAGCAGCGCCGCGGCGGTCGCCGCGCC
>JABWAY010000301.1 GCA_013360825.1 Candidatus Brocadiia bacterium
GTTTCCCGAAATGACGGTGAGGATGTTGTTGAAGTCGTGTGCCACCCCGCCCGTCAGCGCGCCGAGCGCCTCGAGCCGCTGCGCCTGCTGCAGGGACCGTTCGACCGCGGTGCGACGTGAAAGGTCGTGCAGGATGGCGACGAAGTAGTCGCGGTCGTCGATGCGCGCGTGGCCGACCGAAAGGTGCAGCGGAAAGAGTGCTCCATCCGCGCGCAACCCCTCTACATCGCGTCCGATACCGATCACGCGCGGTTCGCCCGTCCGGATGTAGCGCTCCATTGCCGCCGTATGGCGGCTGCGTTCGCTCTCGGGCATCAGGTCTTCGACAGACCGACCCGGCATGGAGTCGATCTCGTATCCGAAAAGGCGCGCAGCGGCTATGTTCGCGCGGACAATATGCCCCGCCGCGTCGCATACGATGATCGCGTCGACGGCAGCATCGAGCACCGCGTCAAGAATTCCGCCGCTGAGGTCGCCGTCATGCATCATCTGCGCCCGGGTGTCGTGCGGCGCAGTGTTGCCGCGCGGCCTTGTCGCGCGACGTCGCGCGCGCCAGAACCTCGTCGAGCGGGGCCGGCAGGTCCGGCCGCAGCGCGCGGACCCGCGGGATCGCGTCCTTCAGGGAATGCTGGAGGATGTCCATCGGCGCCGTGCCGCTGAAGATCAGCCGTCCCGTCAGCAGCGCGTACAGCGTCGCGCCCAGGGAAAAGACGTCCGAGCGGATGTCCACGGTCTCCACCATCCCCGTCGCGGCCTCCGGCGCCATGTACCCGGGAGTTCCGAGGATCAGCCTCGCCCCCGCGACCGTGATCCCGACCGAGTGCATCGACTTCGCCAGGCCGAAGTCCATCACGTACACGATCTTCCCCGTGTCGAGCATGATGTTCGTCGGCTTGAGGTCCCGGTGGATCGCGTTCCGCGCGTGCGCGAACCCGACCCCGCGCGCGGCGTCCCTCACCGCCGCCACGACATCGCGCGGGTCGGCGGGCGCCCCAGGCTGGAAAAACGCCCGGTCGAGCGTCATCCCCTCGATCAGCTTCATCACGATGTAGTGCCGCCCCTCGCTCTCCCCCAGGTCGTACACCGGGGCGATGTTCGGGTGCTCCATCTGCGCCGCCACCTTCGCCTCCCGACGGAACCGCGCCAGGTCCTCCATCGACACCGTCTTGAACGTCATCACCTTCACCGCAACCCAGCGCCGGAGAAGCGTGTCCCACCCGCGCCAGACCTTCCCCATCGCCCCGTTCCCGATGATGTTCACCAGCACGAACCGCCCCAGCGAACTGTCCCTGCTCTTCAAAGCCTCCACCACCTCGGGCGGATGCGGATCGGGGGTGGGAAGCGGCCCGGACCCGAGCTTCACGGAGGGGCCCATCTTCGTCCCGCAGTTCGGGCACGCCACCTGCGCGCCCGCATGCCACGCCTGGGCGGAGAAGATCCTCCGGCACTTCGGACAGGTCACGCTCGTGTCGGCCATGGTGAAAGTCCCGGATTAAGGGTTCAGGCGGCGGGGGGCGGAGGCGACGGAAAGCGGTCGCGGATCCGGAGAATCTCCCGGCGTTCCTGGAGAAAGACCGCAACAAGGGCGGGGTCGAACTGCTTTTCGGCCTGGGCTGCAATCTCGTCAAACGCCTGGTCGGGGGGCCAGGGCTGCCTGTGCGGACGGTGCGAGGTCAGAGCGTCGAACACGTCGCAGAGCGCGGTGACGCGGGCTTCGAGGGGGATCGCGTCCCCGTTCAGGCCGATCGGGTACCCGCTTCCGTCCCACCGCTCGTGATGGTGGAGGGCGATCTGCTCCGCCATCTGGACGACGAGTGAGGAGCTCCCGGAAAGGAGCGAGGCCCCGAGGAGCGTGTGCGTCTTCATCATCTCCCACTCGTCAGGGTCGAGTTTCCCGCGTTTCAGCAGGACCGCGTCGGGGATCCCGATCTTCCCGATGTCGTGGAGGGCTGCGGCGTCGCGGAGAAGCGAGGACCGTGCGGGATCGATCCCGGACGCGAGGGCGACATGCTCGGCGAAGGAGCCGACCCGGATGATGTGATTGCCGGACTCGTCGTCGCGGTACTCGGCGCAGCGCGCCAGGCGGCGCAGCGCGTCGAGATTCGCTTCGTGAAGTTCCCGCGAACGCTCCATGACCTGCTCCTGGAGGCTCGTGTTCTCCGAGTGCGCGGCCTTGTAGAGGCGGGCGAGTTCGAGGGCGTTGCGGACGCGGACGAGGACCTCGGCGCGGTTGAACGGTTTCCGGATGAAATCGACGGCGCCGAAATTGAGCGCGCGGACCAGGATGTCGGGGTCGGTTTCGCCGCTGATGACGAGGAACGGGGTCCAGACCTGCCCGGACCGCGGGCGAAGGAGTTCGAGGATGTCGAGCCCGGTCATCCCCGGCATGGAGATGTCGAGGAGGACGAGGTCGGGAGGGGACGAGGTGTAGAGCGTGACCGCTTCGGCGGGATCGTTCGTGGAGCGGACGTTGTTGTACCCGTCCATCTGCAGGAACGTGGTGAGGAGCTTGGTGAAGTTCGGGTCGTCGTCGACCACGAGAATGCGCGCGGCGCGGGCGTCGGCGAAGATCACGGACGGGCCCCGCCGGACGGGCCGCGGCTGTCGAGCTGGGCGCGGGCGCGCCGCAGGAGGCGCGGGGGGCTGAACGGTTTTGCCAGGACGGGGCCGTCGAGCGTCCCGACGCCGGTGACCTGCGGGGCGTCCTCGGCGTACCCGGAGACGTAGACGACGCGGAGTTCCGGGTGGCGCATCCGCGCCTTGCGGAAGACCGCCGGGCCGGAGATGCCGGGGAGCAGGATGTCGGTGACGAGCAGCTGGATCGCGTCGCGCTCCGCGGCGGCGAAGGCGGCGAGGGCCGCGTCCGGATTGGAGGCTTCGATGACGCGGTACCCTCCGGCCCGGAGCGCGGAGGCTGCAATCCGCCGGACGCCGTCGTCGTCCTCGAGCAGGAGGACCGACTCCGACCCGCGCTGGACCATCACGGTCGAATCGCGGTTGATCGCGGGATGCATGCCGGTCCGCGGCGCGGCGGGGAGAAGGAGCCGCAGGACGCTCCCGCCCTCCGGGAGGGCTTCGGCAAGAAGGTCCCCGCCGTACTGCCTGGCGAACTCCCGGCACCACCCCGGGCCGAGCCGGGTCAGGGATCCGGGCTGGGACGCGCCCGAGTCGAAGAACCCGGCGATCTCCTCCCCGCTCAGCGGGGGGCCGGAGTCCTGGACGAGGATCTGGACGTACTCGCCGTCGGGGAGGACGCCGTCCTCAAGGAGACGGTTGCCGCAGGTGATGGAGAGCTTCCCGCCCGCGGTCATCACCTCACCCGCCCTGGCGGCCAGGTGGACCAGGACCTGATCGAACTGCCCCGAGTCCACGACCACCGCCCGGGTCTTCGGATCGACCTCCAGTCTCAGGCTGATCCCCTCGCCGACCAGCCGGCTGATCAGGCGCTCCATCTCCCGGCACCGGTCGGCGACCTGGACCCGCCGCGCTTCCTGCGGCCTGGCCCTCGCAAACGTGGAGAGATGCCGCGTGAGTTCCGCGACCCGCTCCGCGCACCGGCGCATCTCCAGCAGATCCTCGCGGATCGGTTCACCCTCGCTCGTCTTCATCACCCAGACCTCGCACAGCCCGATGATGACCGTCAGCAGGTTGTTGAAGTCGTGCGCGACGCCCGCGGAGAGCCGCGCGACCGCCTCCAGCCGCTGCGCCTGCGCGAGCACGCGATTGAACTCGTTCAGGTCGAGCAGGGCGGAGTGCGGCGATGGAGGCGGCGTGGCTCCCATCTCGGGCCGGTCTGGCGCTGGTTGTCCCACGGGGGGATATCTCCCTGGCCGGACGCCTCAAACAGAACCGCTGCTTCCCTCCGGCGCAGGTCGATTCTGTTCTCGTTTCTGCAATCGTAGTCCAGCCGGGGTCTTGGAACAAGCACGACGATTCCGGAAGGCCATTTCGGTACGGTGGACGCGACCTGCTCAGGAGACGGAGCCCGAGCCGGTCAGAGGGAGCTCGGCGGTGCTCCCGTCCGGGAGCCGGCAACGCGGGCCCTCCTCTCCCCACCCCGCCCACCGCCCGCCCGGCGGGAACGCGACCGCCCGAAGGGTGGCGCCGGTCGAGGCGTTCCAGAGGGAAAGCGAGGTCGTGTGCACGAGCCACCACCCCTCGTCCGTCTCCCGGGCATCCTCGACCGCCTCGCCGACCGCGAAGTCGCGCGGTGCGCCGGCCCGGATCGGGACCACGACCAGGCTCCGCCCGGCGGCCAGGATCACCTCCCGCGCGCCGATCGCCACGACGGGGGCATCCCACCACGCGGCGCGGAGAACCCCGCGATCCGCACCGTCCACCGCGATCCGCCACTCGCGCTGCAACTCCGAAAGCCCCGCGTCCCGGACCTGCACCGTCGTCCCCCCGGCCGTGGCGCGGAAGGAGAGGACCGGACCCCGCGCCCCGCCCCCCGAGGCGTGCGCCTCGCGCGTCGTCGCGAACACGAGCACCCGCTTCCCGTAGTGCATCCCCTCGCGCTCGAACCGGAGCCCCAGGCGTTTCAGCACGCCGACGGAAGCGCCGTTCGAGGGCTGGACGACCGCGGCGATCCTGCGGAGCCCGAGCGGTCCGAAGCCGTGGTCGAGCACGGCGGCCGCGGCCTCCAGGGCGTACCCGCGCCCCCGGTGCGCCGGGACGACGGCGTAACTCAGGCCGATGTCGGAACCGTCGTCCAGCGGCTGGAGGCCGCAGTGCCCGAGGAAAACGCCGCCCGCGCCCTCGACGACCCAGGCGCCGAGTCCCCGCGAGGCGTAAAGCGTCAGGTTCCGCTCGATCTCCCGCTGCGTGGCCGCGCGGTCGCGCGGCGTTCCGTCGCCGAGCCACTGCGTCGTTTCCGGATCCGTATACATCGCGGCGAGCACGTCCAGGTCCTCGAGACGGAATTCGCGGAAGGTCAGGCGCGGCGTCGGACCGGGAGCGGTGGACATCCGCGCGATGGTAGCGGAGGAACCCGCGCTGCACAGGTTCCGCATCGCATGTAACCCAACGCGTTTACTCGGCATCATCCTTGGCAGTCTTGCACTCGGCGATGACGGCTTGGAAACTCTTCATTGGTGTAGAGAAGTGTTGG
>JABWAY010000302.1 GCA_013360825.1 Candidatus Brocadiia bacterium
AGGCCCTCGCCGACCCGGAGCTCCGGGTCCGCGTCGCGGCCGCGCACGCCCTCGTCGCCGTGGCCGACGCGCAGGATGCGCTCCCGACGGCGTCCGCCCTCGTCGCGCTCGGCGACGACTTCGACAAGGTCACCGCGAAAAACAAATGGCTCGGCGACGAGCAATGGCGCGACTGGCACGACCTCAACGCCACGATGGTGGAAGCGCTGGCCGCGATGGGCGACCCGCGCACGGCGTCCGCGGTTCACGACGTGGCTCTCCTGAAGATCCTGCTCACCGAAGTGAAGTCGGGGAGCGTCCACATCGATCCGGTGCCGGTCCATGCGGCGAGCGCGATCCGGATCCTGAAGGCCCTGCCTGCGTTCCGGGACCCGAAGCTGAAGCCGCCGCTCGGGAAGGTGCGGGAGCGGTTCGCGGGGCAGCCGAAGGTGCTGGAGGCCGTGGACGAGGCGGAAAAGAAGTTCTAGGCCAGTCCGCGGTGCTCCTGCGCGATCTGTCCGTGCGACATTCAACATCCCACGTCGATCCCCTCCTCATCGCCTCAGGCCCCGTTACTTCGGTATCTTCGACGCGTGCGCCCGGGCAAGAGCGCAGAGGTCCTTGACCGGCAGCTGGTGGAAATGCAGGTCATAGACGCCCGACTCCCCCTTCTGGATCGCCAGCTGGGCCTTGAGCAGGTCCCGGCGATGCGCCCCTCCCTGCCCGTACATCAGGAAATGCGCCAGAATGTAAGACGCCTCGTAGTGGGTCGCCGCGTCCGCGTTGAACGTGTTGGCGTCCATGCCGAACAGGTCCGGCAGCCGGTCCAGAAACGCCATCCCCCGGTCCAGCCCCCGCCCCGCACCCGCCAGGCCGACACCGTTCCAGTCAGGGGACGCCGCCATCCCCATCGCCTCCATGAGCATCGCAATCCCCTCCGTGTTCCAGAGCGTCCCCTTCTGCGCGGGATCGCCCCCGTCGCTCATGAACACTCCCCGATGGATGAGGTGACTGCACTCGTGGCTCGCGACCGCGGTCAGGAACGGGACCGGAATGAACTTGTCCCGGATCGCCTCCTCCCGGAAGAACGCCTTCGACGTGACGGCGACCCCCATGATCCCGCGGGTCATCGCCCTCTCGAGGATCCCGGGCTCCTGCGCGGTGACGCAGGCCTGATAATCGTCGAGCGTCCTGAGAACCCAGACCTCCGGGAGTTCCTTCCGACCCCAGAGCGGCGCGATCCCCTCGAAGGCCTCCTCCCAGATCCGGTAGAGCGCCTCGAGGGAAGCGATGACAGCGATGAGCCGCTCGCGCGGCAGCGTCGATCGGAACAGGAAATGCTCGGACGGGATCGCATACGACGTGTCCCAGGACGCGTATTTTTCCGGCTCCGGCGCCTCCCACACCCCCGCACACTTCACCTTTCCCGCTCTCAATTGTCCCGCCGTGTCCGCCGGAAGCCAGCCCAGCCCGGGAACGCGCTCCTCCCCCCGGCGCTTCCGCACCTCCGCCTGGTCCGGGTCCAGCCTCAACGCCCAGCCCTCGATCTCTGCCGCAAGCGGGGCCTTCGCCTTCACCGCCAGGCCCGCGGCCTGCGCCGCCTCCTTGCGGTGCAGCACCCCGCGATTCTCCCCGTACGCCTTCCAGTCCCCCTCCACCCACCCCTTCTCCGGCAGCTTCGCCTTCAGCCGCTTCACCTTCCACGCCTTCACCCCGGCGTTCTCGGCCCCGACGAGTTGCTCCGCGATCCCGGCCTGGGTGTCCGCGAACCCGAGATTCCCTGCCGCCAGTTGCTCGTCCGCCAGCTTCAGGTGTTCCCGGGCCCAGGCCGTCCGGGTGGACGTCCAGGCGCCGGCGTCCTGCGCGGGGAGCAGACGCGAGGCCAGAAGCAGCGCGGACGTGGCCAGGGCGAGGATCGGAATCGAAGCGGGTCTCATGGGGTCTCCGGGTTTCGGGTTTGTCACGGCTGCTGCGGTTGAGCGGCGTGGATCATCGGGGATGGGCGGCCTGCCGGAAAGCTTCCGGGGCTGCGCCGGGCGGTCTTCAAGATTGACGTCGGCCGCGGCGGCCGCTGGTCTAGAATTCCTGATTCACCCACCCACCCACTTCCAGGAACATCCCATGCTGCAGGTCACCGCGTCCGGCAGAAAATCCAGGCCCGGCCAGAACGGCCGCCGCAAGGCGGGGCTCTCCCCCGCCCGCGCCGCCGCCTCCCCGCCGGCCGAGCTCACGCCGCAGTTCGCGGCCGAGCTGCAGATGGCGTTCGACTCCAACCCCGCCTACCAGGTCGCGCTCAACGCCGTGACCCAGACCGGGGCCGACGACATCGCCCTGAACCGTGCCGTCGTGACCGGGACCGATTTCACGTTTTCGCACTGGCTCGACAGCTGGCCCGTCACGGCGCAGAAGAGTTCGGGTCGGTGCTGGATGTTCGCGGGGCTGAATCTCCTCCGCGCCGGCGCGATGAAGGCGATGAACGTCGAGGCGTTCGAGTTCAGCCAGAACTACACGTTCTTCTGGGACAAGCTGGAGCGCGCCAATTACTTCCTCGAGAAGATCCTCGAGACGGCGGACAGGGACGTGGACGACCGGAACGTGGCCTTCCTGCTCGGCTCGGTGCTCGGCGACGGCGGGCAGTGGAACATGTTCGTGAACATCGTGAAGAAGTACGGCGTCGTCCCGAAGGCCGCGATGCCGGAAACCGAGAGCTCGTCCAACTCCGGCCGCATGAACAGCATCCTGGTCGCCAAACTGCGCGAGGGCGCGAAGACGCTCCGCGACCTCAGCGCCGGCGGCGCCTCCCCCGCCGCGCTCCGCGGCGCCAAGCAGCAGATCCTCAAGGCCGTCCACCGCATCCTCTGCATCCACCTCGGCACGCCCCCGACACGCTTCCACTGGCAGTGGAACGACCGGAAGAAAAAGCTCCGCCGCGACGGCCTGCTCACCCCGCAGCAGTTCGCGAAAAAGTACGTCACCCTGCCGATCGACGACTACGTCTGCCTCGTCCACGACCCGCGCCCCACCAGCCCGTTCAACCGCACGTTCACCGTCGAGCACCTCGGCAACGTCCTCGAGGGCGGGATCGTCCGCTACCTCAACATCGAGATCGGCCTCATGAAGGAGATCGCGATGAAGACCATCATGAAAGGCGAACCCGTCTGGATGGGATGCGACTGCGGCAAGATGATGCGCCGCGACCTCGGCATCTGGGACCGCGACCTCTTTCGCTACGGCGCCCTCTACGACACCGAGTTCACCCTGAGCAAGGCCGACCGGCTCATCTACCACCAGACCGCCATGAACCACGCCATGCTCTTCACCGGCGTCGACGTCGAGAAAGGAAAGCCCCGCCGCTGGCGCGTGGAGAACAGCTGGGGCGAAGAGAAATGCGGGCGCAAGGGGTACTTCGTCATGAACGACAACTGGTTCGACGAGCACATGTTCGAGATCGCGGCGCGGAAAAGCGCGCTGCCGAAGCATCTCCGGAAGGCGCTGGATCTGGACCCGATCGTGCTTCCCGCCTGGGATCCGATGGGGTCGCTGGCGGAGTAGGAGGGGTCCGGGGGGGATCCCGGGTTCCCGCCTGCTCCGGGCCCCCACATCCTCCCGGCCCGGCGGGGCCGACGCCACCCTCCGCACATATCCACGCCGCGCGGCAGGGTCTCCGCGCTAACATCCCCTCGAATGCCCGATCCTCAGGATCTCACACTCGACCGCCTCCTCACCGGGCTCCCCCGCGATGCGAAGGGGCGTCCGCTCATCGGGAACGTCGCGCTCCTGAGGAAGATCGGCGCGGGCGGCATGGGCGCGGTCTACCTCGGCCGGCAGGAAAAGCTGGCCCGCGACGTGGCCGTCAAGATCCTGCCTTTCACGCTTCTCGAGTCCGACCCGACCCTGGAAAGCCGGTTCGTGGGCGAGGCCCGCCTCGCCGCGTCCCTGGAGAGCGAGCACGTCGTGCGCGTGTTCGACGTCGGGTGCGAACACCGGACGCACTTTTACGTGATGGAATTCGTGCCGGGGGAAAGCGTCGGCGGGCTGCTCAAGCGCCACGCGAAGGAAGGGCGTCCGGGGATGACGGAGGGCGCGGCGCTGCGGGTGGCGATCGGCGCGGCGCGGGGGCTTGCGGACGCGCACGACCGCGGGATCGTGCACCGGGACGTGAAGCCCGACAACATCCTGATCCCCGAGGGAAACATCGACGCCGCGAAGATCGCGGACCTCGGCCTGGCGAAGCCTCATGGGGGTGGCCAGACCTTCGGCACGATGTCGGGAGTCGCGATGGGGACGCCGGGGTACATGGCTCCGGAGCAGGCGGAGGACGCGAAAACCGTGGGGCCGGCCGCCGACGTGTTCGCGATGGGCGCAACGCTGTACACGATGGTGACCGGACGGCCGCCGTTCGCCGGGCAGAGTCTCATCGCCATCATCCGGGCGACCGCGGGCGAGGAGCCGACGCCGGTTCCGGACACCGTCAGCTCCGGATTGCGCTGGGTGATCGACCGCTGCCTCCGGAAACAGCCGTCCGACCGTTTCAGGGACGGCCGGCAGCTCCTCGAAGCTCTCGAGAAGGTCCGCGAGAACCCGCAGGCGATGAAAGCGCCCGCGCCACGCCCAACACCCCGCCCCGCAGGACCGATCGCCGTCTCGTCGATCCCCGCCGCGGCCGTGCCCCGGCGCCGAATCATCATCGCCGGAATCTCCGGTGCCGTTGTCCTGCTCTTCCTCGCGGTCTACGCTTTCCAGGGGCGGACGTCCCGGCCCTCCGATTCCGGAGAATCTCCTCTGTCCGCAGCGCCGGAAGACCCCCGGCCCTCCAGGGCGGAGGAGCTCTTTGCGGGCGCCGCCGGGCTCGAGAAGGAAAACCGGTTCGAAGAGGCGCGCGACCAGGTCAATGCCGCCGTCGCCCTCGGGCTCGACCGCGATAAGGCCCGCATCGCCCTCGATCGACTCGACGCAGCCATCGCCGACGGGAAGGCCGGGGCGCTTCGCGCCGATGCCTTTGCGAGCCGCTGGGAAGCGGCGCAGGCGGCGCGGACGGCGGCGGACGCGCGCGACACCGAGGAGAGCTGGAAGAAGGCGATGGAGGCCGGCGCGAGGGCGCGCGAGATGGCGTCGGACGCGGACCTCCC
>JABWAY010000303.1 GCA_013360825.1 Candidatus Brocadiia bacterium
AGCGGCGCGTCGCCGGGGGCACGGACGATGGCGGTCGTGCCCTCGGCCGGCGCGGCGAGGAGGATGTGGAAGCGGAGGGCGGCCTGGAGCACGCCGGGTTCTCCTTCGGCGGCGGAGCCGAGGAGGGGGGCGAGAACCGCCGCGGCGTCGGCGTTTCCGATCCGGGCGAGTTCGCAGAGGGCGAATTCGCGGTGGGGGCCGGGGGCCGCGGCGAGCGGGGCGAGCGCGGGGACCGCGGCGTCGGGGACGGCCTCGAGGACCATTCCCCCGAACCGCCGGTTGAGGTGCGCCTTCCATCCGAACCTGTCGTGGTCCCACGTTCCGGAGCGGAGGTCTTCCAGGACCTGGCGGACACGCGCGGCGGGTTCCATGGCGGCGAGGGTCTTCTGCCATTTCATCTGCGCGAGCATGACCTGCTTGCGCATCTCCGTGGCCTTCTTCGCGTCCGGCCAGGTCGCCTCGGCCTGCAGCACCTGCCCGGCGCGACCGGCCTCGAGGAGGACGAGCAGGTCGCGGAGGGCCTCGCGCTGGTCCCAGTGCCAGGTCCGGGGCAGGAGGTAGAGGACCTCGGCGGCGATGTCCGGGTCGCCGATCGCCTCCCAGCGCGCAACGGTGTCGGCCGCCTCCCGGAACCGCGTCGCCTGTTCCGGGGAGATCCGCTCGGCGGTGCCGTCGCGCGTGACCTCCGTCTCCATCGACTGCCGGAGCGCCCAGACCTGCGGCGGGACGCCGCGCGCCGGATCGTGCTTCTCCCCGCAGAGCCCGGGGATCAGCGCCAGCGAGCCCGCGAACAGGATGGCGGGAGCCGCCGCGCCGGCCGTCCCTCCGCGCCGGCGCATCAGACTCCCTCCATCACGCCGACGTACGGCAGCTGCCGGAGCCGCCCGTCCACGTCGAGCCCGTACCCGACCACAAACCGGTCGGGAATCGTGAATCCGCAGTAGTCCAGCGTGACCGGGACCTTCGAGCGCGCCGGCTTGTGGAGCAGCGTGCAGACGCGCAGCGACGCCGGACCGCGTGCGCGGAGAAGCCGGACCAGCGCGTCCACCGTCGTCCCCGTGTCCACGATGTCCTCCACGAGCACCACGTGCAGCCCCTGGATCGGCTCCGTCAGGTCCATCTCGAACCGGACCTCCCCCGTCGACCGGGTCCCGCGGTAGGACGCCACGCGCAGGAAATCGCAGGTCACCTCCCCCGGAATCGCGCGCGCCAGGTCCGCCATGAACACGAACGAACCCTTCAGAACCCCCACAAGGTGCACCGGCGCCCCCGCCGCGTCCGCCGCGATCCGCGCCCCGAGCTCGCGCACCTTCCGCCCGATCTCCTCGGCGGAAATCAGCACCTGCACCTCCGCCGCCGCCGTCACCGCTTCAGCGCCTGCGCGGCCTTGCGCGCCCACGACGAAGCGGGCCAGTTCGCCTGGACCGCCTCGAACGCCGCCCGTCCCCGGGCCTCCTGCTTCAGGCGGAACAGCGCCTGCCCCATCCGGTACGTCAGCTCCGCCGCCGCCGCGGACTTCGGGTTCGCCTTCACGTACCCCTCGATCTCGCGGACCGCCTCCTCGTTCCGCCCCTCGGACATCGAGGCGCGCACCGCAATCGGCATCATCTCCTCGGCCAGCCCCGCCTGCTCCTTCATCGCCTCCCGCGCCCACCGCTCGGCGTCCGTCCAGCGCACCTTCTGGAAGTACCACCGCGCCAGCCCCGATTTCTTCACGGGATCCTTCGCCTCCGCCAGCCGCCGGTCCTCGTCCGTGTCCGCCTTCGGCCCCGCGAGGCGCGCGTCGGCGAGGGCCTTGAGAAGGGGGTCGGTGGTGGTGCGCGGGTCGATCCCCTCGGGCTCCATGTTGTTCCCGAACATCCCCACGAGCGTGCCCCGTGGGGTGAGGAGGGCCGCGACCGGCAGGTCGGTGACGCCGTAGCGCTCCACGAGCTCCGGGTGCTTGTCCGCGTCGATCTGCACGGCGAGCCAGTCCTTGAGGGCCGCGCCGACGCGGTCGTCCGACAGCGGGCCTTCCTCGAACTTCTTGCAGAAGGGGCACCAGCTGGCCGTGATTTCGACGAAGACCATCTTGCCGGACTGCGCGGCCTTCTTCAGCGCCTCCTGGAGGCTCAGGTTCTCCCAGGTCACGGCCCGCGCCCGCCCCTGCAGCGCGTCGCCGCGGCGCTTCTCGACGATCACCTTCGCGGACGCCTTGAGGGTCCCGTCGGGGGAGGCGACCGTGATCCGGGCCTGCCCGGTTGCGGCGCCTTCGGGGACTTCCCACGCGTTCCGGTGGGGTTCAAAGAGGGAATCGGGGGTCTGGGCGGTCTCGGCGCGGGTCAGCGTGCCGCCGCCGTCGGCGGTCCATTCGAGGCGCGGGATGAGGACCGTGTTTCCCGCGGCGTCGAGCGCGTTCACCTCGAACGGCTGGGCCTGCCGCTGGGCCACGACGGCGGACTCGGGGGTGAGCACCAGTTTCACCGCCGGCCCCAGGAGCGTGAGGTCGACCTTCGCCGCCAGCCCGCTCCCCCTGTCCGTCACGGTCACCGTCTCGCGCCCGGGTTTCGGCCCGGCGGAGATCTTCCCGGCGTCGAGCGCCAGTCCGGGGGTCACGCTCCACTCGAGGGTCAGCGCGGCGCCCGGGATCACGCGCCCCTCGGCATCCCACGCCTGGACGAGGAGGAGTTCGCCCAGGATGTCGTCTCCGCACGCCACCGCGGCGCCGCGGAGGTCGGTCGGGGGGCCGTAGAGGTTCGCGACGTACTCGAGCTGGAGAAGCGCGGGTTTCCCGGTCGCCCCCGCATCGAAGGCCGCCCCGCCGCCCTTGTCCGCCTCCGCCAGATACTTCTCCGCCGTCTTCACCGCCCCCTGGAACGACGCCGCATCCTGGAAGTCCGAGGCCTCCATCCGCGCCAGGGCCTGCTTGAGGTGGTACCAGGCCGGGCCGTGCTTCCGGTCGTTGGTGAAGGACAGGCCGAGCCAGTAGTGCGTGAGCCCGTCCTGGGGCCGGCGCCGCAGCGCCTCATGAAGGTAGAAATTCCCGCGCACGCGGTCCCCCTTCTTCACGAGGCAGGCCCCCATCGCCCGCCACGCCTCCACCCGGTCCGGCCGGGCCCGCATCGCTTCGCGGAACTCGTGCGTCGCGCGCCGGAGGTTCCCTTTTTCCAGGAACTGCGACTTCCCCGCGTTCACGCGCTCCTGGTAGTCGTCGCCGCCGGCGTCCTCGGCGCGGAGGGGGAGGATTGCGAAGAGGAGCAGGAGTGCGGCGGGGAGGGGGCTCGGGAGGTTCGGCATGGAAGGCTCCGGGAACGGGGAGGGGACGAGTGTACCGCGGGGCGGGGCCGCTCAGGGCGCCGCGGGGGACTCCGTCCCGCGGAAACTCCGCCAGGAGCGGAGGGGAAGGGACCCGAGGGCGATGACGAGCATCTGGGAGGCGACGAACATGAGGAGCCAGAACAGGGCGGACTCCATGAAGCCGTAGGAGTGGAGTCCGACGCCGAGCATATTGGTGCCGAACCACGACCAGGCGGTGACGACGTTGCCGAAGATGGCGAGAAGCATGACGCCGCGGTCGCGGGCGAGGCCGGCCCAGCGCGCATGGAGGATGAGCGCGATCCAGATCACGATCAGGACGGCGCCGTTCTCCTTGGGGTCCCAGCCCCAGAAGCGACCCCAGGACTGATCGGCCCAGATTCCGCCGAGGACGGTGCCGACGAAGGAGAACAGCATGGCGAAGCAGAGGATCGCGTAGACCATGCGCGGGAGGAGCTGCGCGAGCGAGTCGGCCGCGGTGCGGCCGGGGCGGGTGGAGGTCAGCGCGGGGGTGAAGACGCCGACGCCGACGTAGGCCAGGGCGATGACCCCCGCGAGGAACACGGAGGCGTAGCCGAGCGTGATGGCGACGACGTGCGTGGCGAGCCAGAAGTTCGTGTCGAGGACGGCCTGCATCTGGCGCATCGTGTCGCCCTCGCCGGCGAGATGGTGGGCGATCAGGAGCGACGTGAAGCCCATGGCGGCCGAGGTGACGGTCGCGATCGTGTTCCGGTAGAAGAACTCGACGATGACGGCGAGGAGCACGCCGGCCCACGCGATGAAGACGGCCGACGAGTAGAGGTTGGTGACGGGCGGCCGCCCGGAGATCGCGATGCGCGCCGCGAGCCCGAACGTGTGGACGAGGAGGGCGAGGAGGAGCAGCGCGAACGCCGTGCGCGCCAGCGGCCGCGTCCATCCGAGCCAGGACGCGAACCCGAGGACGAACACCGCCACGTAGAGGATCTGGGCGCGGTAGAACGGGTCGAACCGGTTGAAGAACGCCTCGAACCTCGCCGTCTTCGCCTCGGAAGGAATGGCCCCCCCGACGAGCGCCCGGTACGACGCCACCTCGCGGTTGAACTCCGCGGGATTGTCGTCGCGGTACCAGGCGAGCATGTTCAGCATCCCGCGCGCCGACGCGTGCGTGGTCGGCTCGTCCCCGGGTCCCCTCGGCAGGAATTCCTCGATCGGGCTCCATTCCTCCCCCGGGGCCAGCGGCGCGACCAGATAGAGCGACGACAGCCCCGCCAGCCTCATGTAGATCTGGAGCCGCTGGAAGAGATCGACGACCTTCCGCTGGTAGAGATCCCGCTTCTTGTCGTCCACCTCCATCGCCAGCCCGATCTGCTCGCGCAGGTCGTCCTGCTTCGCCAGCACCTCGTTGAACGAATACAGCCGCGGGTCGCGGGACCCGTCGAGCGCGAGCATCGCGAGGACGCCGGGATGCTCGATGCGGAAGATGCGGTATTCGCCGGCACGCGGCGAGCCGGACATCACGTCCACGAGCCACTGGGTCGCCGCGACCGTCTTCCAGTCCTTCGCCGGCGTCCCGCTCCAGTCCGCGAGCGGGACGTCCTTCCCCGGCGTCTTCGTCGTCTGGCGCCCGGCGATCGCCTGCAGCGTCGTCCGGGCGAGGGTGTCGATCGGGAGCACGCGCCCGTCGTGCGTGACCGGGAGGTCGCCGTACCCGGCGAAGTCGAACTGGCCGGGCGCGACGGGCGGCGGCGGCCGGAGCGTCGAGATCACCCAGACCGCCGCGACCGCCAGCACG